>JABIHC010000098.1 GCA_018649825.1 Methanobacteriota archaeon | reverse complement strand
TGAGAGAAACCACATCGGTTTGAAAGAAACTACTTTTTGCACTCTTATTTGCGAATGAATCTGTCGTGATAATTGGGCAATATCTTCCAATCTGCCCTTTTCCAGTAATTCCAATATTTTTTGATTCCATTCGTCGTCTTTGAGCGAATGTATCCTATCTTCGCTTGGTTCAATTAATTCAGTAAACATGCGATTGGAAAGGCTCATTGCACATATAACTGCCACTTTTCCCCCACTCTCTTTTACTGCATCAAGGCAGGCTTTGGAAAGCACGAGTGTTTCAGAGCGGTTTGCATAAATATTACTTGAAACTACGGCTACTTTGAAGCGATTATCTGGGTTGAGCAAAGAAACGGAAACCACTGAACCGACATCAACTGGAAAGCCATGGTAATTTACAGTTCTACTCGAGAGTCCACGGCGTTCATTTGCATTATGCCATGCATTAGTAAGATTAGTATCTACATGAAAATCATAGGGCATCGAACCGAGGTCATGGAAATCTGCATCTACTAAAGTCCACTTTGGGTTAGGATCTGCAAGAAGTTGGTGTCCAATAATATTGGGCCAAGTAGTTGAATAAATGATAATAGTTTCAGCGCCACTGTCAATAATGCGCTGTCTCAAAGTGGTAAATGCTTGACGAAGGTGCCCCCAGCCTTCATTTTTTTCTGGAACAAGAAGTGGATGTGGGTGAACGGGGACAATTGCAGAGAGTACGATTTCGCCAGTCATATTATTCACCTCGGGGTGTAACTTCAGCGTTTTCAGCAGCCTCTGCTGGCCATTCAACAACTGCATTACCTGTGCCAATAATGGTTCCATAGCCATGTACTATTGCCGGATAGGTAGGGAAATTTAGGGCAGATAATATCCAAGAAAATGCTCCTCCGTCCGATTCAGAAACCGCTTGTTCAGTGAATTCAGGCATAATGTCAAAAATCTCTTTTGTCTTACCTTGCTTCATCATTTCAATCAGTTTCATATCCCAAAGGTAAAGGTGGTGCGAGGTGATATGCTCGGCACTCATATCTTCTGGAATTTCAGGTTCAGTAATGAAATGGCGATGGGAAAGAGAATTTGAAGCGAGCAATAATGCACGTTTTCCTGATTTTTCAATTGCTCTAGCAGTCGCACGCCCAAGTTGAGCGGCCATTTCTTGCATTACTTCAACTGAATAGTATGCATTTGCACGATTACTACTGATACAAACAACAGGTTTGTCCCACTGGGGTCGTGTAAGGTGACATGAAACGATTGTACCATAATCAACTCTAAAATCCGGATTTTCCATCATCTTTACCACCATCCCATCGGCCTGTGCTTCATCATGAATCATCCGTGATAATTCTACATCCACATCAATATCATAGTCGAAGCGGAAGAGGTTAGGGAATATTGGGTCTACTGATTTTGACTTGAAATTTGGTAGCCCGAGGAAGTGTGTGCCAACATAGGTTTGCCAATGCGGCGATAATATCACAATAACATCATAATCGGCCTCATCCAAGTTTGCTCGCATTCTTTCATAAGCCCAGCGAAGTGATTCCCAACCACACTCGGACTTAGGCTCATTTTGGACCGGGTTGTCCGCATATACCAAATGCGGAGGGTGGGGTGCCAATGCTCCTGCAACTATTTTCCCCTTGCTAATTCTAACTCCCCCGATTAATGCACAGGGGGTTTAGTCTTTAGTTTGACTATTGAAGAATAATTGCCAAATTGGTGGATAGAATAAACTAATTGAGCCAATGAGGGGGGTCCATGGGCATTGATGATGGGGCGAGCAAGGCAGAAAAGCCAATTGTTAATCCATCTGTTTCTGACAATAATAGTTTGAAAATCACAGCAGTGTCTGCGGAAGCGACCGAAGTTTCAAACAATCAATTCATGCATGTTTTTTTCCCCGCAGTTCTGGGGGCCTCTTTTGGCGCATTAGGGCAAAATTTGCTAAGTAAGGGAATAATAGATGTCAGCAATTCGTTTTCACCGTTTTTGCAAACCGTCAGTGAATTATTAGTTATTGTAGCAATGGCTTTGCCTGCAATATTTTTGCTCGGTATTTTTCATTGTAGAAAGGGCGAGAGTTATTTGGAATTTAGTGGAGGTGGGGTGATAATATTCCTCCCTATCATCCTTCTTTGTGTGATGTTTCCCGCCTGTTTATTACCAATTTTGATAGTGCTCTGGTTTTACATTAGTATGTCTTGGTCCCTTCATAAGTTACCCATTTTTAGAGTGGGCATGTGGACGGGGATGGGGTCGCTGGTTGGAAGTTTGGTCGGAGCAATGGCTTACACAATGTTAGCATAATTTCCAACACTAAATTGGCTCACTTAAGCATGCCATCAACTCTTCAAGTGCCTCTCCAATCTCCTCGGATTCAAGAAGTGCTTGCTTTGCCCATGGGTCATGGAGCAAAATGCTTGCCATTCGCCAAAATGAGCTTGCATCTGCATTTGCAACACTAGCCTTTTGTGAGATGATCCAATC
>JABIHC010000153.1 GCA_018649825.1 Methanobacteriota archaeon | reverse complement strand
TTTAACAAAATGTGTAATGGTCCACCCCATTTTAGCAAATGTGGGCCTGCATTATAGGGGGTTTCACACATGTTAATGCTCGTACCCCGACCACCTACTTTTTGTCCCGCTTCTAATATTGTTACGTTGTGGCCATGCCTTGATGCCTCGTATGCAGCAGCCAATCCTGCCAATCCAGAACCAACTACCACCACCTCCGCCATAACTCCGCTAAGGTGTTAATCAACATCAAATAAGCGCATGGTATTTCCATATTCAAAAGGTAAAGACTCAAGCGATTCGCCCTACTGCCTTCAATCATGCGCCATATAGGAGATGACCGCCTCCCGCACGACCGCGGTTTTATGTTGTGGCGCATGAATAAACCAACCCCGCAGTTATTGCAAAGTATTGATACTTGGTCTGAAGCATTATTATTGGATGATGATGTGACTGGACCGATCAAACCTCAAACAGAACAAGCCATTTTCACCATCATTGCCAAGGAAAATGGAATGATTGCAGGAGCGGAAATGGTAAACAGAATCATTGAAAAATATTCATCAGAAATTGATATTCTTTGGTATGTTAAGGACGGGGAGCATGCGCATAAGGGGCAAGAAATTGTAGTTATTATTGGTTGCAAAAAAACCCTATTATTGTTGGAAAGGGCTTTACTAAATTGTTTAGGACAATTATCAGGAATTGCCACAAATACCGCCGCATGGGTAAATGAAAGCCCTATACCTCTCGCCTGTACTCGAAAAACCATTTGGGGGTTATTGGATAAATGGGCAGTTCACCTTGGAGGTGGACTTACTCACCGATTGTCAAAAAAAGATGCCTGTATGATAAAGGAAAATGATATTTCATCAGTGGGGGTAGAGCAAGGGGTTGCTATTGAGCAAAAAATCAATTCAATAACAAGACATCAAATTGCTGCTTTCTTTACTATTGAAGTCCGAGATATTTCAGAAGCCATAATTGCTGCGAGGGCATGGAAGGGGCGGGAAGAAACACAAAAATGTGTAATAATGCTCGATAATTTCTCACCAGCAAGAGCATTAGAAACTCATGAACTGTTAACTGCCGAGGGGTTGAGAAAATATGTTCTTCTCGAAGGCAGCGGGGGGGTTGAATACTCTCAATTGCTTGAGTGGGGGGGCAAAGGAGTTGATGTAATCTCAACAAGTTTGTTAAATCGTTCAACTACTCCCTTAGATTTGTCTATGTTAGTGGAGGGTGCTTGATGGGGCATGCAGCAGATCCGAGCCACCCGCGTTACAAATCCTTACTAGCCAGAGGGTTACTTGAGGAGGCAGCAAATCGAGGGATGTTGGCTGGCTCGGCACTAATTGCACATGGGAGAGGTGAGGCTTTTGATTATCTTCTCGGTGAAGAAACTAGCAATTCGGCAATGAAGGCCACTATTGAAATTGCAAAGCGATTGAAATCTGCAAAAAAGGCAATAATTAGTTTAAATGGAAACACCGCTGCTTTAGCAGGTGATGATTTGCTTCGTTGTGCTGCCGTATTGGGCTGCGCTATTGAAATAAATATTTTCTACCGAACTCCAGAACGAATGAAGGCTTTACTAAAATATATTGATGAAAGAAAGAAGTATATCCACTCACAACAACCTCCTAAAGAGTGGAAGGGTGGGGTTGATGAATGGCACACTGCAGTAATGGAAGTTCCAGTACTCGGTGCAGAGCCAGATGGATTAATCCCTGGTTTAAAAGGCCCGAGAGCCAAATGTCATAAAGATGGAATTCTAACATGTGATACAATATTAGTTCCGTTGGAAGATGGAGATAGGTGTGAAGCATTAGTAACAATGGGAAAACAAGTATTGGTTGTTGATCTAAACCCAATGTCACGAAGTGCAAAAATGGCTAGTGTCACGATTGTTGATGAGTTGTGTCGTTTTGCCAATAATCTTCTTCAACTGCTAATTGAACTAGATGATTATTCAATAGATAGTAATTGGGATAATCAGCAAATATTGCAAGATGCGCTCGATGTCATGGCAACAAATATGAAAAATGTAACCAAATGAAATTACCGTTTTCAATCACCAATTGTGGTTGTTGGCTCGTCTTTCCTCGGCAAATTGGTATTTTATTGCCGTATTGTGTAATTGCAAGGTGGTGTCGCAGAAGGTTTTTTATTATGGCGCATATAGTTATCAACGAAAGGGATGGAAGAAAAACGTAGATTGGATACGCTGGAGGGGGGTGGTTTTTTTCAATCATCAATTACCTTTGATGAAGTTGAAAAGGTACCAATAGCCCGACGAAAACGTCCCAAAAGAGGAACTTCAGATAATGATAATGACAACCCTTTTGATAAAAATGGACAAACTTCTTGCCCGGGCTGTGGAGCTGAAATTGAGAATGGTGAATTTCTTGACTGCCTAATTTCCTTTGTGATTGGAGGATATGACCATTCAGTAAATGATCCAGTTCGGATTAGATTTATTCAAACATTAAGAAATGAAGTAGGCAAATTATCTCTGCCTCGGCCATCCCAGTCATGGGAATTAGAAACTGTAAATCGGATTGAAAATCAAGCTAGAATTCTAATTGAGGCAGAAATTAGGCGACAGGAGGCAAAGACGCTTGGAGAAACTAGTGGCAATATTAGTGAAGAACAAATTAAAGAAATTGAGGTTGCGTTGATTAAACTAATTACCCCCCAAATCGAACAAAAAGTTCGCCAGCAAATAGAAGAAGAAATGTATCTAGATATCAGAGAAAGGGTGAAGGAGGATATTGAAAAGGATATGTGGACTCAATTTGAAGAGGCATGGCGAGTGAGAAATATGGCAGAATCAGAATGATGAGAATATTATTCCAATTTACTTCATTCTTGAGTTTTTAGAGAGCGGGTTGCAAGAATTAATGCAATTAGTGCAAATAATCCATTAAACAAAAACGCCCCTTGAATTATTTCATTTTCCAAACCCCATCCTCTAATCATAATGCTCCTAAATGCTTCAGCAGTCCATGTTGTAGGCATAGCCCATGAAAATGGTTGAATCCACTCTGGTAAGGCTTCTGTGGGCCACAAAATTCCCGAAAGTAATAGCACTGGGAATATTATTGGCATATTCACTTGCATTGCTTGAAATTCTGATTTGGCTTTACTCGATACTAATAATCCAAAACACATAGCGGCCCAACCCAATAACAATGCTAACAAAAAGAGAAGTAATATTGATCCTTCAATCATAATATTGAATCCATATCTTGAGATAAATATGACAACAAATACTTGTCCAACTAGAATTGTTGAAAAGGCAATTAGGTGGCCAACTAATACTTCGCTTGGTTTTGTACCTGCAGCAAATACTCGATCGAGTGTGCCATCATATCTCTCGCCTACAAAGGCCATGGAAGTTAGAATTAGGCTGAACATTGCACAAACCATTGTTATTATCCCCGGTGCTAAAAAGTCAATAAATTGAGGGTCTTGAGCTCCATAAATTGGCTCAGCACGAGTGATTGAAAGGCTGATTCCTTGTGATTCAAATGCTGCATTTGCTGCATCACGCACATTAATAATTATTGTATTCGTAATTTGTTGATTAGAATTATCAAGGTGCATTTCAATATCTATAGTATCCATTGGGCCATCTTCAATTACAATTACGCCCCATAATTCTCCATCCTCTACAGCCATTATTGCATCATTAAGAGTTGAATAAGTTTCATGAATATTTATCTCATCACCTGAGCCCATAGAAGATGAAAAATTTTCAGACATTTCATTTGTGCCATTGTTAATAATTGCAACATCAAGACCACTAGGCGATTGGCCTATTGCAATACCAAAAAGAAGAATTTGTAATGCCGGCATAATAATGATAAAACCAAACATTCGTTTATCTCGTCTCAAACTCGCAAATTTTCTTGCTCCAATAGCATAAGCGCGAGAAATGTCAAAAGAAGTCATGCAATAACCTCCTTCGCTTGGCGCTTACATAGTATCAAAAATGCTTCTTCCAAAGAGGTTGTATTTTGCGAGGCCATTACATTTTCGGGAGTTTCTTCTGCTAGTAATGAGCCGTTCCTCATTAATCCAACACGATCTGCTTGTGATGCTTCATCGATGTAATGGGTGGTGATTACAATGGTTGTGCCTAAATCTGCTATTTGTCGAAGATGGCCCCATATTCTTGCCCTTAATTCAGGGTCAACACCAACTGTAGGTTCATCTAACAGTAGTAAATCAGGTTCATGCAGCAAGGCCACTGCTAATGAGACACGTCTTTTTTCGCCACCAGACAATTTGCCAACTGTACGAGATGCTTCAGGGATGTCAAGAAAATCGATAAGCCATTGTTGCCGAGATAATATTTTGTCTTGGCCCATTTTATGAAGGCGTCCATGAAATAGCAATGTTTCACCAATTGACAAGTCTTCATACAATGCTAGTTCTTGCGGAGAATATCCAACCGCCGAACCCGGTACTTTACAAGATGGGCTATCTGATAATTCACCCAATACTAATATTTTGCCAGATTCTGGCTTTAATCGACCCAATACTGATTTCAGCAGAGTTGTCTTGCCACACCCCGATGGCCCCAATAATCCGTAAATTGTGCCTACTTCCACCTTCATAGAGAAATCGCGCAAAACATGATTTTTTTTTTCCCCACGCCAAAACTACGGTTGAGGTCGGTAATCTTTATTGCCATGTTAATTCCTCTTCCTCACAGCATATAAACTATTCAATTATTGTTCAGACAAGATGTCCGAAATACGTTGTGCTATTGAGGTCCCTACTTGAGATGTAGAGGCAGTCCCCCCTAAATCATAAGTCAATTCTTTTCCATATTTGAGGTGTTCTGCAACCGCTTGATCAATTACTACTGACGCATTTAGTAGTTCTTGGTCGTTATTCTTATTGCCTAACCAACCAAGCATTTGTTGAACCGATAATATTGTTGCTATTGGATTTACTTTGTTTTGGCCAGCGTGCTTTGGAGATGAACCATGAACCGGTTCAAACATACCATGTTTATCACCAATGTTTGCACTTGAAGCCATGCCCATGCCACCTTGAAGTACACTTCCTAAATCCGTCGCAATGTCTCCAAACATGTTAGATGTCACTACAACATCAAACCACTCGGGGTTTCTAATCAACCACATTGTAAAAGCGTCGATGAAAGCAAATTCTGCATTAATTTTGGGGTAAGAAGATGATACTTCTTTAAACACCTTTCTGAACAATTGACAACCACGGGTAACATTACTTTTGTCAACGCAATGAACCGATGATTTACCATCGGAGTTGCCGCTTCTTTGCGAGGCTATTTCAAAACCGGCCCGTATTAATCTTTCACTTCCATTTTGAGAAATTGGGCGCGGGTCCCATGCTACTTCCCCCTCAAGCCCAGGGAAATCCAGTTGAGGTGGTTCATAATCGCTCTTGCCATTTACCTTTAATGCTGAACGATGTAATAAACTGTGGTAAAGCCCCTCAGTATTTTCGCGTAATACTACCATATCTACAAGCTCTGGTTGCCAATGCTGAGCGAATTTGTCATGCACTTTATGTAATACTCCTTCATACAATTTGATTGGCCTTACATTTGCATATAGTTCAAGTCCAGCCCTCAATCCTAGAATAACTTCTCCACCTGCCAAATCTCCATTTTCCAATTTAGCACCGGGCCAGCCAATAGCTCCAAGAATCAAAGCATCTGATTCATCACGGCAAAATTCATAGGAACCTTCGGTCCAAACTTTTCCGGTTTCAAGGAAATGTTGGCCGCCACAAGGGATTACCTCTTGCTCAAAACCAATATTAGAATTATTTGAAATCGCATCGAGAACACGTTGTGCTTCAAGAACAACCTCGCGCCCAGTTCCGTCGCCGGGGAGAATGGTGATTCGGTGCTCTACCATAGTGCTGGGCAAAAGGCACTCCTACATGAACGCGCCCGTCATTTTTTTCTTTCCTCCTTTTTTCATTCCAATATTATGTAATTCAAATAATTATTACATTTGGCAACAAAAAGGGGATGGTTTCCAATGGAGTTGATTATTTGTCTAAAATGCACTACTGAGTTGTATGGCGGAATGGAAGAAAGGGTTTCAAAAAGAGGGTAGTATTCATAGGCCCTCAATAATAGGAGTGATAATCATGAAAGATGAAAATAACCCCGGCGAAGAATCTCGGCTCGATTCTTCAAAATTTCCGAAGGCGGTTCAAAGACTTGCAGATACTATGCTTGGAATTGATCCTTCTTGGCAATTAAAAGACTGGTTACAAAATAAAGCAGAGGAGGATTTAAAATTACTTTCATCTGATTTACAAAGAGAAATGCTGCAAGCAGAACAACGCTTGCATCGCATTGAATCTTTATCTCGTCGCTTAGATGTTGATATCAAAAGGGGAGATGTAGATGTTGGCCAGAAGAATCTATTTGACTGTTTTGATATTGTTCAAAGAGGATTAAATATTTCTTCTGATTCAACCCCAAATAACCCTCATACCTCTGCAGAAAGTGATGAGTTTCATCCCGCAGGAATGCTAACAAATCTACTTCCTGATGGAGAAACTGATGATCCCTTTTTGGCAATCACTGCCCAACATGTGTTAATGCAAATTGGTCGTTTGATGGAGGAAAATGTTGGTGTGGCCCCCGCTGAAGAAATATTCAACCACCTAAACGAACGACAGATCGAAGATGAGGAAATAAATGAGGCCATCAATTTCCTTTTATTGCAAGGTTCTATTATTGAAATTGATGAAGATATTTTCATTCTTGGCGATGAATGAAAAGGTAAAGACGGTTTTTTTGCATTGAAAGAATCAAAAACTGATTGAGCAATACTGCAACCTCCATCTCCAATAATATTACAGCAATGTTTCAAACAGCAAATGAATACTCTTAATATCTACGCGGCCGTTTTTCATATTATGGGATTAATGCGCTCATTTACAGCAGGTGGCGTCAGTTATTGGATTTCTTTGATAATTTGGCATGATAATATTGTGGCCTTTTGGGCCGCTATTCTTGGATTTTTTTTGGCAGAAAGAATGACTCATGGCGCCCATAAGCGAAAATTATTACAACAACACAATGTGCTTAATCGCCGCTTACTTCTGGCAAACGATACAATTCATGGAATGGATGAACAATTGATATCTACCCAAGAACAATTGACAATTAATAATGATAAACTTAGTATTGCAATTATTGAATTAGAACGAAGAGATGCAGTTGGTTCACCTGCAACTAGAGAATTAATAAAAAGACAAGATGAAACTTTAGCAATTCAATCATCAGCTATTGCTGAAAATGCAAAATCCCATGAAAGGGCCATGGAAATGTTTTCAGTATTGGAAAGAGCGGTGTGCGCTCAAGGTGAACAGGGGAGGGAAATGCTGTCCAAAATGTCACAAATAGTTGAACGCTTAGCACTTGAACCTAGAAACACAACAGTAACAATGCAAGACTCAGTATTAGTTCAGGGAGATGAAAGAAGTAGCCATCCAGTAGGCCGTCCTTCACAACAAAAGCAAGCAAAAAGAAATAATGATTCAACTCATCAACCAACAATAATGGAAACAGGTGCGGCATTTACTGCCCTGATAAACCCTAAAGAAGATATTGATGATAGTGACAAGAGAAAGTTGAACTCGTTATTGCAGACATTACTTTAACCAATAACTATCTATGTAAGCCCCCCATGCCAAGTTAGAATGTTATCTGGAGACTTACCAAGCCAAATTCGGCGACGGGAAGAAGAACTTTCAAATTATAGGGATGTATTGCTAACTGCTATTGCAGTCTCATTTTGTCTCATCATCATTGGAATTTTTTGGCGCGCAGGTGAGCCGTCTCTACCCCTCACTTTGTTAGGACTAAGTGGGCTCATACTTTTTTCACTATTATTGAGCATTGCAAAAAAAAGTCACAAAAACTGGATTCATGAAAAATTGGCTGAATTGGACATAGAATGGCATTCAGGCTCAAAAGATGAATTAGAAAACTTACTTGAAGAAATTGAGAAATATCGCGGGAAAATAATGGAAAAAGAAACTATAGGGGATTTTGGAGGGCAAAGGTACCGAACAAGAGGCAAGGATGAGAAAGGCCCTGATTGGGGGAGGAGCGATTCGGCTCTTTCGGGAAAAATGCCTCGACGAGATGGTATTAAAGGATCAAAGGTATATGATAATCTAGAAGGTCCACTCACCGAAAATGAAAAATTAATGCGTCAATTTGATATTCGTAATGCAACTGAAGCACAAAAGCGTTGGTTAAGAGAGGAAAAAAAGGATTTGGATATTATTGAAGCAGGAGTTGACAATCTCGGAGATTTGCTAAAAAGTGGATTTTTTGAAAAAGGGGCTGGCCGAGATGAGAAAGGCGAAGGGCAAGAGGAAGAAAAGAATTGATTACTTTCAATTATTATTTGGATATTATAATGGCCTTATTGTGTGGTTGGGTTCAAAAGAGAGGAGTTGGGCCAATTGCTCATGGCAGTAGTCAACTTAACCGAAGCCGAATTTGCGAATACTATTGAGAATAATGAATTGGTCATCCTTGATTTTTGGGCTGAGTGGTGTGGGCCGTGTAAGGCATATGGGCCGGTCTATGAGCGCGTTTCAAATGAGTTTCCCGATGTAGTTTTTGCAAAAATAAATACTGAAGAAGAACAAGCACTTTCTGGTGCCTTCAATGTTCGTTCAATTCCTACGACCATGGCGTTTAAGGAAAGCATTGGAGTATTTGCTCAACCAGGTGCACTACCCGAAGAGGCTCTTAGAGACCTTGTTTCACAATTGGTAAAACTCAACATGGATGAAGTTAGAGCCGAAATTGAAGCTGAAACAGATAAAGAGAATTAATCGTTGAACTTAATAACTGCTTAGTGGGCAAAAATTCAACAATATCCATAGAGAGTATGAAAAAGAAACCACTCCCGCACCATAACTGGGGAATGGTATGCAAGTCAAGGCAATATTAGTTGCGGGTGGGCATGGGTGTCGCCTATATCCCTTTACAAGGTATACTCATAAAACTCTCTTACCTTTACACCGTAGGCCTGTTATTGATTATGCATTAGGGACTATTCGCCGCGCTGGAATAACCGATATTACGATTATTGGAAACCGCTTTATTGGCCAAATTGCACAACATGTAGGAACCGGATTGCCCGGCGAGAACATTCACTATGTTATAGAAGAAGAACCAAGGGGTGTGAAATACGCACTCGACTTGGCGCGACCTCATGTCAAAAACTGTCGTATTATGGTATATTTTTCAGATAATATTACTACTGCAAATATGGATGTTGAGGTAGAACATTTTCGTTCAAGTGAAGCACCCCCTGGTTGTGTATTGCTCGGCAGAGAGGTTGAAGATCCAGAAAGATTTGGAGTTGGTGTTTTTGATGAGAATGGGAATCTTTGCAATATTATAGAAAAACCAGATGTGGCTCCAAGTAAAATGGCAATTGGAGGAATATATCTCTATGATGAACGCTTTTGGGATATTTTCGACTCGGCAGAAAAAGAGTTTGGTGAAAAGGTTTCAATTTCTGATGTAAATAAAAAATATATTGATTTGGGTTGCGCACATTTGAAGGACCTTGGACAAGAAGTTTGGATTGATTGTGGGACGCCGGATGCTCTACAAGAAGGGGCTGTATTGGCGAAATTGGGTGTGCTTGATTGTGAGCCGTGTAATATTCGCGATGGAGATGCTGTCGCTTTTTTCAAAGACTAATGCTAAGGTGATTGTGTGAAAGTAGGAATTATTGGTGCGGGAATTGTCGGCGGGGCAATTGAACATTGGTTTGGTTCAAAACATGAATTATTTATTCATGACCCAGTAAGAGGAACGACTCTGCAAGAAGTAACTGAAAATGTGGATATGGCATATATCGCAGTCCCAACTCCACCTCATCCTGAAACCGGCGCATGTGATACGAGAATTGTAGAAGGTATCCTAGATGAATTACCGAATGGTTTCAGCGCGGTAATAAAATCCACAGTAGTGCCGGGTACAACACAATCCTATCATCAAAAATACCCCCATTTGAAAATAGCATATTCGCCAGAATTTTTAGTTGAGCGAAGGCACCTTGAAGATTTTGGTAATCAAGATATTTTAGTTTGTGGCACCCACCATGCAGATTTGGCTGAGCGCGTATTTCAGCAACACCGCGAAGCGGGTGTAATGAATAGAGACCAATGTTTTCAAGTGACCCCTACTCAGGCAGAATTAGTAAAATATTCAAAGAATACATTTTACGCAGTAAAAGTAATTTTTGCTAACCAAATGTATGACATTTGTCAAGCAATGGGCGAGGATTGGTCGGCTATTAGAGAAATAATCACTGCCGAACAAGCACAACCAATTGGCCCCAGTCACATGGACCCAATTTTTGGGCTAAATCGCGGTTTTGGTGGAAAATGTCTGCCAAAGGACTCCAATGCATTGCGAGTTCTTGCGGAAGAATTAGGTGTCAAGTATGAATGGATGGATGCTTTGCAGAATGACAATGACAATCTTCGTAATATCCTAACTGGGAAGCCGAGTGATGTTGAAACGCAAGATGATTGAGATGCTTTTTGAAAAACATGAAGGGGCCAAATGGCTCAC
>JABIHC010000039.1 GCA_018649825.1 Methanobacteriota archaeon | reverse complement strand
ATCCCACCACTATTTATCCTTCAAAATCTAAGGCGCGGGAATATTTCCTCTTTGCAAGACCTAGGTCAAGCGTGGCATGCGCAAAAGGTTGAGTTGAACAATATTGCTGGTGCCCATGTTTGGATATTAGATGAAGTATTTGATAAGGCAGATGGGTCGAGATCAATTAGAAGTAGAAAACGCCCTCCATCAAAGACGCCTACAGAGGAACAAATGTTGCAACAAATTAACGATTTACGTGAATTGGGTGCTGAAAGTGCTTGGGTCAGTTTCAAATGGCCTCTGCTCACTTTTTTGTTCTTTGCAATCATTCCAATGATACTCTTTGGCGACCCCTTTACCTTCATTATGTTGCCATTACTCGGTTGAACCGCTTGGCGAAAATAGTGCGTTGGGACTACCTAATGTTAGGTAAAATGAACAATATCAAGCGCCCTTGCGCTCTTTGTTCTTGAGGCGTAGGCCCTTGTAGTTGCACTTTCGGCAACGTGCAGCGCGAAGGCCATTTCGTGCATTGCACTTCATACAGATTCTGACGTCAAGTAGACGAGCCTCTGCTTCTGGGAATCGTGCCATGATTCCGCCGAACTGCTCCCCATATATGAAATAGACCTAATGGGTAAGGGCTGCAATATCAACGAAGTGGCATGGTTTTATCATTGTAATTCAGTTAATAATTGGCAACAATTAATTTTGAATTGGAACTTTTTTTTCGGATTATTTCAAGGGTAGGGTCGGACTCGGTCACTCATGCGCATTTTGCGACTACCCGGCATCCACCATGATGCCAATGCCATTTTGGTAGTAGGCAGAGATTCTACAATGCTTGTAGATGTGGGTACGAGTTGGTATCAGTTATTGGTCGAAGAAAGAGTTAGAGGTAAGCTTCTTGAAGGTGAAATTGTGGACCGAGTTTTACTCACATGCCGCCGCTTCAATCATGCGGGTGGGGCTGCGCATATTGGTGAGGCCTTTTCAGTACCAGTTTTTATGCATCCCAACGGAGCACAGGCGGTTTCAAGTGGTGATTTTTTCACAACATGGTCAAGCCGTTTTGATTCAGATTTCCCCCCGCTAGAAACCGAAGCAGTAGTTGATGGCCATAATTGGGATTTGGGAGATGGAACGCTTGAGGTAATAGAAACACCTGGTCATTCAAATGATGCAATTGCGGCATGGATTCCTGAAAAAGGAGTTTTAGTTGCCGGTCCTACCATTCCTAAAGCAGATGCTCCTGCAAGATGGGACCAACCTCTTGGTTGCTTACCCGATTTGGCAACGAGTATTGAGAAATTATTGGATCTTGAAATAAAGTCCTTGGTTCCCGCACATGGTGAAACAATACGTGGTGCAGAGGTTGAGAAAATGTTGCAACGACACCTTGATTTCTTCACAGAAGTTGAGAATAACGATGGTGTAATGCCGGAAAAATGGCCAAGGCCTGCAAGGACTTGCAATCATCTTACCCCTCGGCCTGCTTGGCCCGAATTGGGCCAAAAGAAGAAAGATGAATTGAAATGAAGGCCAATTAGATTATTGCATTTAGAGAGTAATACTCAACTTGCTAGTGTGAAATGGGATTTCTTTTGCGGATTTATTGAAGTAGTCGTTACTTCTTCCCCGTCCCAATGCATAATGTGTCGTTGCCAGCCTACGTTAACATGAATGTGCTCTCCTACGCAGCGTATGGCGCCAACTGGCCCTCCAATGTTAAAAAGTTCAAGCGATTCAGAAGGGATGTGGTCTCCATGAATAAATACTCCTCCATTTTCATCACCTGATAATAATGCGAGGCCGCCGTGGCGTTTTTGCGCAGTAAGGGAGCGTATGGGATGCTCATGCGGACGCCACGACTTGACCTCAATGAGATTAGGCAAGGAGTACAAGGATAATCCTCCACAGTTATCGCCGATTAGAACTCTCCAGGCATCTCCTTTAGGCCCAGCAAGAGCGAGCATGACTGTTGCTCTTGCTGGCAGAAGGACTTGGGTGCGTATTGTCCCTGAAATACATTTCAGTAAACCACTTGGATAGGCAGATAATTTTAGGTTTCCAGCAATCAAATCACGAGTAGGTATTGTTCTTTGCATAAATTAGCAAGGTTAGCCCTAGGTCCATCTTAGTTACGGTAAGGGGTAATGTGAAAGTGAAAGTGTAATAATGGTGGAGTGAAAAATAATGTTCTCCTTTAACTAACACTTTTCCAATAATGTGGGAGGAAACGGATTAGCAGAAAAATGAAAGTGAAGGCAAAATATTTTCCGCGGCATGATATTTATTAATTCAAATCAATATTCCATGTTATCTTCAGCATCTTTCTTCCATGCGCGATAGCACTTCTTACAAACACGTACTCTTCCTTTGCGAATTGTAAATTCACCATCACCCCACATATCTTCGGCGTCATTTAGTGAAAGGCTACGTCCTTTCATCTTCTTATCTGCCCAATTGTCACAGTCATTTACTGCGCAAGGCAATGTTCCTTCATTCTTTTTATCCTTTTTCTTTTCGTCGCCACTAGTTGCTTTGCGGTGGGCATTGGCTTTTGCTTTGAATCCCATATTATTCTCTCCTCGTACCTCTTTATTGAATCAATCGGTTTTTTCTATGGTTGCATCTCGGTCTGGGCCTACGCCAACACTTGTCACTGGAACGCCAAGCAATTTCTCAATGTGTCGAATATAGGCTTGTGCTGCCGAGGGTAATGCTGAATACCCCAATCCTTCTGAATTAGCCTTATTGGCAATATCCAACCATTCCATGAGTGATATTTCGGGGAAGCCTGGCATTTCTATCAATACAGGTTTACATCTTTCTAGTGCAGCAGAACATGCGGGTAATTCGTGAATTTCTTTACCGTCTAACTCATACCCAACACATATTTGAAGAGGATCTAAGCCACCTAGTACATCCAATTTTGTTAGGCATAGTTCGGTAAATCCATTGACTCTATTTGCATGACGTAATACAACCATGTCAAGCCATCCACAACGTCGTCGGCGGCCGGTGGTGGTGCCGAATTCATGACCGATTTCGGTCAAGTGCTCGCCGACTTCATCAAATAATTCAGTAGGGAATGGACCAGCGCCAACACGGGTAGTATAGGCCTTTACAATACCAATTACAGAATCGACATGACCGGGATGTATCCCTGCTCCATGGCTTGAGTTACCGCGACTGGTGACGGATGAAGTTACGAATGGATAGGTCCCTTGATCTATGTCTAAAAGGCAGCCTTGAGCGCCTTCTAGAAGAACATTCTCTCCCAACTTTAGAGCATTGTCGAGCATTAGTCCGGTATTGGTGATGGCATGATTATATGTTGCGTGAATCCATTTTACATCACTTGCTAATTCGGCTTCCTCAATTCTTCCTTCAGCACCAACCATCTCAAGAATGTGGTTCATTCTAGAGGTAGTGCTGGCTAACCATTCTGAGTCTCCAATGACTTCTGCGACTTCAGCAAAGCGTAAGCCGATGCGGTTAATTTTATCCGCATATGTTGGCCCAATGCCTCTCCCAGTTGTTCCAATTTTCTTGTCAAGGCCATCAACTAAGCGGTGAAATGGCAAAATAATGTGTGCTCTTTCAGAAATAAACAGTCGGTCATTTAGTGGTTCTTCGCCAGTCTCAGTTTTCCAATTATCTAATTCCTGTTGCAATACCCATGGGTCAATAACCATTCCATCTCCCAATACTAAATTACAATCTGGGCGAGTGATTCCACTAGGCAGCAAATGCAATTTTATTACGCGGTCACCGAGTACAACCGTATGTCCAGCATTATTCCCTCCTTGGAAACGAACAACCCAACTTACATCTCCGGCTAGTCGGTCAACTAACTTCCCTTTTCCTTCATCGCCCCATTGGGCACCTAGTACTACTGTCGCTGGCATGCTATCTCAAAGGGTATGCGAGCGAATACACTCCATGAAAGATTCGCTCCGTAATTATCAAAATAATAGCTAGAAATTGAGTTATTCGGCAATCTATTATTGTGAAGATAAAGAAAAATTCAGCCTTTATAGGGGGTGAGAAATAAATAACTCTTGGTGTGTGTGAACAATTTGTGTAATCGGTCATTGTGTTGCTGAGACGATAAGCCTCTAACTAAACAACACAAACTTTATATACCATTGACTGCATACTAATTAACCCGAGGTTGAGTAATATGTCCGAGCCCAATACCCCCCGCCGTAATGCCAAAAAGAAGCAACAGCAAAATGAATCGCCAAAAGAGGAAAGAAGTGTCAATTCTCAAGCAATAGGCGATCATAATCCGAGTAGAAATTTTGGTTCTACAAGGCCTTCGCGTCAATCAGCGAAAACCCCTTCTGTTGATACTCCACGTAGAACTGTTGGCAATATTCAGCCTTGTGAGGATTGTGGATTAATTGCATGGGAAGAAGATACAAGTCGTGGTGAAGTAGTATGTGGCGGTTGTGGCCTCGTAGTTGAAGATTCCATGATTGACCCAGGTGCTGAATGGACAAATTATGAAGGCCCTGACCGTTCAAGAGTTGGTGCACCTACGACCCCTACGCTCTCCGATAAAGGGCTGAATACGACAATTGACCGTCGAGATTTGACTGCAGGTCGTGCAATGAAAAATGGAATGAATGCTCGTGCTCGTCGCGATTGGCGTCGTCGTTCAATTATTGATGACCGTTCCAAAACTAGAAAATCTCGTGACAGGAACCTTGCAAAGGCAATGACAGTACTACGTGACAAGGGAGACTTGCCCGGTTCACTATTAGATGAAGCCGCAGTATATTACCGTAAAGCAGTTGAGGCAGGAGTCGTAACTGGCAGAAGTATTGCCGGAATAGCAGGTGCATGCGCTTACTTAGCTGCTCGTGAACGTGGCTTGCCAAGAAGTATTGATGCAGTTGCAGAATCCTTTATGGTTAATGAAAAGGAGATGAAGCGAAATATCCGCCTTGTTTCAAGAGTACTTGGAACTCATCGTATTTCTCACCCAGGTGAATATATCGGCAAATTTTGCAATAACTTAGGACTTCCCCCTGCAGTTGAAGGAGAGGCTCAATACCTTTGGGAAAAAGTCAGTCCGGCAAATGAATGGCAAGGAAAGAAACCGGCTGGTGTTGCAGGAGTTATTATTTACAAAGCAGCTCAAATGCGAGGACATCCTCGCACTCAAGCAGAGGTTTGTGAAGTGGTAGGCATAAGTGAAGTCACGCTACGAGGCCTATTGCGCTATCTAAATTCACTAATGAAGATGCTTGGCGAAGCAACTGAGAACTGATT
>JABIHC010000040.1 GCA_018649825.1 Methanobacteriota archaeon | reverse complement strand
GTATCAGTAGAGGATTTTGAATCACTTAGTAAAATGTCATCAACGACTGAAAGAGTCGATTCGTCACTGAAATCCAACAAAATACTAGTTGACGCACTGAGACAAAGCATCAATACCAGAAGAAACACTTTACTCCGCACAACCGACCCAAGGAAAATACTCGTATAATGTTCACCGTTTTCTCTCCAGCCATTTCCTAACTTAGAAAGAATGCTCGTACCGGAAAACAAGCACAAAAAATATTTAAAGTTTACACTCAATATCTATATTGGATATTGCGTATGTAAAAAATAATACAAATACACAGACTGAAAGTAGCGGAGAATTCTATTGAATTACTCTGCTTTTGAAACATTAACGGCGTTTGGGCCCTTTGGCCCTTCGCCGATTTCGAAGTTGACTGTATCGCCGTCTTCTATGCGTCCTTCTACTTCTGAAATATGTACGAAGAGGTCTGCACCATCTTCTTGTTCAATAAATCCGAATCCTTTTGTTTGGTTAAACCACTTGACTACACCTTGTGCCATAATATCCCCTCGCCGCGCATATAGTACTTCAATCCACCCTATCGAGTATTCAAGAAAATAGCCATTTCTAAACGATAATCTTCTGCTGGAAAACGACCCCGTCTTGCCTTTTTAGTCTAACTTCGCGAATATGAGTGATAATCTACTGCCGGAACCAATTTTTCCACCGCCGACTGCAATTTTGCATTCGCTGCTTGTTCTCCGGCTTCAATTGCAGCGATCTGTCTTTCTAATTCTGAAATGCATATTCTCAGTGGTTCGGCAGCCTTTGGTGGCATTTTGAAATCATCATTTAGCCAATATTTCAAACTACTCAATAACCAAGTTAGATCTGTGGGGCTTTGCCCTTCGGGTGCAATTTGATATCCACCGCCAGTTCGTATTACTGAACCTGATTGTTCCAGTTGCTCAATTAATGCAAGAATGGCTGAAGATGCACCTTTCATATTCCCTTTGGCTAGAAAATGTGACTGGGCTGCAACAATTTTGGCACCCAAATGGCCGCCTACCATTTTATCTGCCTTTTTTGCATGTTTTAGCGCTTTTGACAACTTTTTGCATCCAGCAGCCGACCTCGCTGCTTGAATATGGTCGTTTGGCTCGTTAGCAATAATTTGCTGGACTCCCTCGGCATCTTCGGCTTTGGTGAGCATTGTTTTGAGCACTTTTTGTTGTTTATGGAGAGTCTGAACTGCAGCCCAAGAATGTTTTGTTTTCCCGCGTTGCTCAAACACATTGGCAGCAATTCTTGCTGCTTCAACCAACCACTTTTGCTCATCAATGTCACGCTTTTTTTTCCCCAGTAATACCTCTACTAATTCTGCAGCAATTACTTCGGCTAATTCTAGTCGTCCTTCAGCCGCATATTGCCGCAATTGCGGAATAACTTGGCCGGGGTTATCCATTCCAAACATGAAAATTACCTCAATATAGTGAATTTATTTTGTAATCGGTGCAACGGTTAATGTCATTGTTGAATCAACTCCAATAATGCTTCGGATTCTACTAATAACAATCCCGCTTAAATCACCAAAATCTCGACAATTTAATTTCAAAAACAAATCATATTCCCCAAAAAGCATCAATACTTCCGAAACTTCAGGAATATTTTCAATCTGAGAATAGACTTGGTCTTCTTTGCCTGGAGCGGTATTTATCAGCACAATTGCACTAGCGCCATTGTGGTTGTTGATTACCATACCTCTGCCTCATTATCCCTATTCAAGCCCTCCCGTATAACTTTTGAGCCTTGACATACAGGGCAGGTTGTTCGTATGACTGATGAAGCGTGGATTGGCTTGACCGGAACTCCGGGAACTGGAAAAACCACTGTTGCGCATTTGCTAAATGAGTGTTCAGTTTATTCAGTAAGCGAATTATCAAAGCAGCATGGATGTTTGGGCGAGATTGATTCCCATGATATGTCTCGCGAGATTGACATTGATTCACTTAACAATAGTCTTGAAAAACAAGGAATTAATCTTCAATTGAAGGGGTCTGCTAGCTCTTGTGAAACAGTAATTATTGAGGGTCATTTATCTCATCTATTACCTGTATCGGCAATAGTAATACTTCGGTGTGAGCCCGATATTTTGCATGAGCGCCTCAATTCTCGCAACTGGTCTAGCGAAAAAATCCGTGAAAATACTGAATGGGAATTGATGGGCGGTCCTTGGATTGAATTAGTTAATCACAAAAACAATGATTTACCCATTATAGAAATTGATGGTAGCGATAATAGCCCTGAGGAAATTGTACAAATCATTGAAAAATGGCTAAAAAAGGGACTTCCGCTAACTTCCTTTGCAGAAATTGACTGGATGAAAAAAGTGGTTGATAATTGACTAATTCCGCCGCCACATTCAACACCTCGTCTTACTTCCGCCAATTAGGTGAGTGAAGTGGCTTTGGAGCAATTCCGTTCAGTTTGGGAAAACTTGACTACTAAACGTGCAGAAAAAATGACATGGCTCTCTCCCGCCTTTGTTACTTGGTTGACTTTGCCAATTGGCCTTTGTGCTGCTTGGTTGATGATGACTGCTGGCCGTGATTCAACAGGCGGCTGGTTACTACTTGGTTCAGCCGCATTGGTTGGTATTGCCCAATTATTGGATGGTTTCGATGGCACTTTGGCTCGTGCAACTGATAGAGTTACTCGTTGGGGAGATTTATTAGATCACACCTTGGATCGTGTATTAGACATTGTTTGGCTTGTGGCAATAGGGATGAATTCTGTTTGGGTTGGGGAGGCAAGTATTGGTTGGGCAGCAGCATTATTCACCATGTTTGGTTCATACATGGGGACGCAAGCCCAAGCGGTAACTGGGAGGCGCGATTATTCTGGATTTAGTCGAGCAGACCGATTAGTAATTACAATAATTGGACTGACTGCTGCTGGAATAATGGCACTAACTGACACTCCTGACTTTGGTTGGTATATGCCCCCACTTTCAAATGTTGCAATAAACCCGTTGACTCTAATAATTATTATTTCAGGAGTTGGCGGCTTATACACCTTTACTCGCCGTTTTATTCAGGCTAGATCTCATGTAAATGAATTAGATAAAAACGAACCTTTATCTGTAACCTCTGTTACTGAAATAACTGATGCAGGAACTGAGTGACGTGGAGTTGATGGCGGGAGTTAGGTTTTAGTCGCAATATCGCCATTGCACTGCGTGCATAATCGGTATGCTCATAACGGAATCAAAATAACCGAGGTAACGAGGGATGTGCAATGATTGTTGATGGGGCATCTAAAAAGTCTATTTTTCTAGTGTGCTTAATGCTTTCAGCCCTTGTTATTTGGGCTCCACCAGTGAGTGCTGATGATATTGGCGCTGCCGACCAATTACAAGCCCAAGATATTTCTGCAATTTTTGATGCTGAATCGGAATCAACCACAGTTACTTGGCGTAATATTGAAGAATCCGGTGGAGAACCAAATCTCTTCCAAGAGTTGTGGACTGCAAAATATCATGTATTTCGCTCAGAACAAGTAATTGACAATGTATCAATCATCGGATTGACTCCTTTTGCTACTGTTAATGCTTGTGACCAATCCTCATCGGGAGGGAATCCTTTGAATTGCAGAGGAGTATCGGGGACTCATCTAGGCCATAGTGTGACTTATCAACTCCCCCCTGGGGTAAATGGCACATTTTTTTACGGGATAGTTACCGAACATTCTAATGGATTGAACATGACTCTTCTTGATGCAAATGCCTCATCAACCTTTGAGCCAGTTGAAGAAATCACTTCTCCGATTCGCACACCATATTATTTGCAAGCAGAGTATTTGCCGAGCACTTCAGCGACTGAGTTATCTTGGGTCAATTACAATGTGATCAATCCGATCCTACCTGAAATCGGCCCCGATGCATATTCGATTCATGTTTGGCATTCAGATATTCCAATAGTCCGTTCCAATGGCCTTACTCTCATTCAATCTTCAAGCCCAATCGCAAACCTTTCTGCTGGAGTATCTTCATATTCCGTTCCAATTCCATCGTCAACAAGTAGGGAGTCATACTATGCAGTAACCTAT
Organism: Methanobacteriota archaeon; assembly: GCA_018649825.1. GTDB lineage: Archaea > Thermoplasmatota > Poseidoniia > Poseidoniales > Poseidoniaceae > PSPT01. The sequence goes on along the minus strand of JABIHC010000040.1, from coordinate 95 downwards.
CTATTACCCAATTGGACTTCATCTGGTGATTCGTATGAAGACATACGATTTTTGTCAGGAAACACCCTGACTAGTTCAATAGTCGAAGATAATAT
>JABIHC010000041.1 GCA_018649825.1 Methanobacteriota archaeon | reverse complement strand
TTAAATTGGGTTGCTGATGGAGAGGGAGTTATCGTAGAACTGAAGCGAATAATGGCACGAGAGATTGAATTCCAAACAGTACTCATGCGTTTATCCACATTTATTGAGGACGACATCGGTGGACAAATAATTCAACTGACTGATTCACGCCTTCTACTTCTCCCACCTGGGTGCAAAGGTGTTAGTGGCATAGATATGGAAGCATTCGCAGCCAATTTATAATATGGGTGTTCACATGCAGATTGATATGCAAATGCCATGCCCAATATGCTCTATAGAAGGACATCTTAAGATGCATTCACAGGTTGATGAAATTCCATATTTTGGTGAGCATACACAAGTGACTTTACTTTGTGATGATTGCGGGTGGAGGCAAACAGATTTCATCCCTGCAGACGGAAAGAAACCAGGGGCTTGCTCTCTTGTTATTTCTCATCCAGACCATCTAAGTGTGAGAATTGTGCGCTCATCATCGTGCACCATTTCCATTCCTGAATTGGACCTAGAAGTAAGCCCTGGTAATGATGGAGCAGGATATGTAAGTAATCTGGAAGGAATTATTCAGCGTTTTGAAGAGGTTGTATTGATGCTTCAGCGCGACATGATTCTTGAAAATGCAGCAGAAGGTGGTGATGAACTAAGCAACTCATTGGCGACTTGTGAGTTCTTTATCAGCACTTTTGCCAATATGCGTACTGAAAAAATAGCCAATCCAATAACAATTGAGCTGCTCGACCCAAGAGGACATAGCCAAATTCTTCACCCCGATACAATTCAACGTGAATTGACTGAAGAAGAAATGAGAGATTTACCTGTGGGTCCAGACCCGACTATCCTTTCACCAGACGATGTATAGAAATAGAAAAATGATTTTACAAGGCATCAGGTGCTAAGAAATCATTGACCAAATGTGCGGTTTGGTCGCGCATTTCTTGCAAATTACTTAGCCAATCAGTAGCCCTTTCTATGCAGAGTTGCTTCATTTCTCCTGCGAGAATACTTCCACTGCGATATCCGGAATTTATTTCACCCAAATATGAATCATCCTCTTCAAAGAAATACATCATATATTGGTATGCAACATCAATATCAGGGTTACCACCAAGACGGCGATGCTCTTCAACTGTCGCCTGGCCACCAGAGAATGAACTCTTGATCTTCTTCTCAACTGCCGAAATCTCATCGCCGAGGAAGATTGTGGTTTTTGGTTTAGAAGAGGACATTTTGTCTCCTGTCATGCCAACTGCAAAACGGTGATATGTACTTGAAGGTGCGAGTAATCCTTGACCTCCCATTTCTCTCTCAAGTGCAAGTAGGACCATCCTAACTTTACCCCTGTCTGCCAATGTTGCACCGGGAAGGTGAACTGTACCATGCTTTGGATTTGACATAATATCCGAATATCCAAGGGCTGAAACTGCATTGACAATCTTGGAAAATACCTCCTTTTGCCTATCTCGGTCGACCCTGCCATTAGGAAGTTGTCCGAGGGCGGCTGCATTTTCTTCTTGCATGGACAATCCTATGAGTAGGCCGCCATTTTTTGCAGAATTTACATTAAACCAATTTGTTTTTGCCGCCAGTCCGCGAGTTAGGCGGAGATGAGGGTCTTGGTCAACTCCAACTGGAACCACTATTGGGCGCAGACCACCGAATTCATCGAGTTGTGGATGGAGAATATCACCTGCTTGGACGAGAGGCGCTTGAACGTGTGCGAGGTTAGTGCTACCGTCAAAACCGTAAATGGCCTCAAATTCAGAAATATTTGTTCTCTTTCCAAGTTGAAATCCCATTCGCTGAACAATACTTCTTGTGGATTGAAAATAGACATTGGTTTTTTCCGGATCTAGGCCTAAGGCAGCATAGTATGAAATATATTCAGAAAGGGCAACTTCTCTGCCCTTGGTAAGAGATACTCCACGGGTTGCGCTTGATTCTAAATCGGCTACAGCGATTGTTACATCGCCGCCCAATTCCTGAAACCATTTCACTTGGTCAATGACCATTGAATGTCCAAGGTGCATGTTTCCTGACGGCATTAACCCAGTCAATACTCCAAATGAATTACCATTCCTCTTGGCATCTAGGACCAAATCCAAATCACGATGAGCAAAAATCACATCACGTCGATGCAACCTTGAGGGATTTGGAACATCTACATCTTGCATGGATTGTAAGCCAAATTGATCGATTATTCGCGAATAATCTGTGGATTGGGAACTACCCCACGGGTCGATACTTAACTCGTCAGCCATGCTCTTACCAATTGTTGGCGGTAGGGCAAGGGGCATGAAGGCTTCGCTATTATCAAGTAGAATTGCTTGAGTTGCGGCTTGATGGCGAAGGTTTGGGCATTAGGCTGTGGCCTAGTTGGCGAATTTGTGATTCGTAAATTGCTAGCAGCGGGGCATGAAGTTGGAATTGTTGACCTTACCATCCCTTCAGAACTAATTTCTCATCAAGGCACCGATTCACGAATTGGAGATGTATTTGAAATTCTGGAGGAAATTATTGAGGAGCAGAACCACAATTCTGACAAAGATAGTAATTGTGTTATTGGAGATGTTTCACTATTCATAAATTTGCTCCCTGGTGGGATTGGTTCAAAGGTTCGTCACATCTTACTCAAGCAGGGGAATACGGTTATTGATTTGGCATTTACAGAACAGAATCCCTCTATAGAAGAAGATACTGCAGTCGCCAATGGTGGGAGATTAATTTGGGACATAGGTATTGCCCCAGGATTTTCAAATTTGCTTATTGCCCATGCACAACGTCAATTCGGCCATTTGGCAATGGGTACAGTTAAAGTCGGAGGAAATCCTCAAAATCCAGATGGTGAATGGAGTTATATGGCTCCTTTTTCACCTGCCGATGTAATAGCAGAATATACTAGGCCTGCGAGAATAATTAGAGGAGGGAGGGTTACTGAAGTACCAGCAATCACCGACAAGCACCTGATTCAAGTTGGCGGGAAGGGAGAGATGGAGGCCTTCTTAACCGATGGGCTGCGTAGCCTTCTAACAACAATCAATGCAAATGAATTGCTAGAATATACAGTCCGTTGGCCGGGACACATTGACCGCTTTGTTTCATTGCGAGATTCCGGGGGGCTTGATGAAGCCAAATTATTGCAAGAGTGGAAAATGAAGGCAGAAATACCAGAATTCACTTGGATGGAAGTGATTGCCACCTCACTTGGTGGCGATACTATGCGCTGGACAGTTGAGGACGAAGGAGGAGATGACGGTAGCTCTATGGCACGTACTACTGGGCTAGTCACAACTTGTTGTGCATTGATGTTTATTGACAGGCCTACCCTATTGCCACCTGGAGTCCACCCCCCTGAAGCCTTACCGGCAAATGAGGCAAGTGAGATAATGGAATACCTAAAGCAAAATGGCGTACACATTTCTGGGCCTGCGATTAAATAATTCCTATTCAACTTTCATACCAAGCATAATGATGCACAGTAATTATTATCGCCAACGTGATGTTGTGACGCCGAGTTACTCCTCGGAGGAATCATCCAATGGTGAAATAGGCTCTGAACTTTGAGTTTGTTGCTTGAGTTTATCCTTCTTAATCAGCCCGTATGTTGCAACAATACTACCTACAAATACCACCACACCTACAACTGGCAACCAAGATAATCCATCATCAACAGCACGCGGTGTTAGCAGCCAAGTAAATCGAAGTTCCGACTCACTAAACCTTCCTGACCATTTAAACAGATCTTCTGTGGCGTGACCTGCGATACTTACTGCAAATGATGCATTGTTGAAAGTGTCCATTGAAGCGAGTATGTCATAACCGTCAGGGCTTGAATCAGTCTGTATTTCAACCCCTTGGTTTGGCATTACTGTTAAGAAAAGGAAATTGCCCTCTTGCCTCCAACCCTCTTGCAAAGTATGCTCATCAATCTCGAGATGAGATAAATTGTCATTCCCCCTAACTATGGAAGTAACTGCACTTCCATTGAGGTCGATTTTCCAAGTTAGAGGAAGGTCCCAAACGCGTAAGTCCTGAGCTTGGCAATTATGCGGCCTTAGAAAAGAAAAGGAGATTCCATGGTCAGCAGATTCGATTGAATCGTTGTGCGCAAACTCATAACACCTCTGAGAAGCCCAATAGGACCAAGCCTCACCCCAAGTTGTAAACCATGCGTCGGAGTTTACAAGCCAATCTTCCACATCTCTGTCATGGCGAACTGTCGCATCACCGGCTCTGCCAATCCAATACATGTTAACTAGGCCGCCATTTGCTGCTTCTTCCTTTAGTGAATCCAAATCAGCAACAACTGCCTCCAAACTACCGCCTCTCCGACCCAAGTTATACCAGTCTTCTGCCCACTCGGGCTCATCATCACTATTGTGCCAAGCAGTGTTTTCGAGGCCAGTATTGTCGCCATGAACAGAAAAACCGAGATCAGAGAGTACTTCGTGACTAGCATAATTCATTCCATCCGGAGTATATAGTGAAATGGGGTTTTCTGCCCAACGGGATGCCGAAGTTCGATTAATTAGGTAATTACGGCAGGCAGTTGCTACATCCCCTGGATTTGCCTGCCAAGACAAAGTCGGAAAACCATAGCAGCCAAATTCATCGCCACGATTAAGCCTTTCCTCGCCGACGAAATTAGTCAGCCAGCCATCTTCTTCCCAAGTAGAAATTGCTGCGGAACCAACAGTAGAATATAATGGAGTAAGAACTAGAATGGACAGAATCACAAGAATATAGGAACTATTGCTTCTCTGGAAATAGGTTGTAGCACGATGCCGTAGGCGCTTTTTTAAACTCGGATTTGAACCCACTACAACTCCTCCTTGAGCAAGCCAAGAAGCACTCCCTCAAGTGGCCTTCGCCTGAAAAGATAGGCGAATGGGTCAAGAGGACATCGCCTCTCGGATAGCATGGTGGAGTCTCTTGGAGAGTGATTTGGCGGCTGCATGGGAGTTGGTTTCCAAGCGCGTTTGCCTGAAAGGAACGGGGCGCAAAATCAAAGTTCCGTTGCTATACAATTTGCTGCGACTTACTGCAGGACCCCTAATGCGAAACCTCAATACTCGCTGGAACGGAGTTAACAACATTCCCCGCCACCAGCCATCTATCTTTGCAGCAAACCACCTTTCACATGTTGATCCATTATTCATTATCACTGGCTCTCGGCGAAAAATATTCTTTCTCGCAAAGGATGATCACTTCAAGCGTAAGCATACTGCATGGTTCATGAAGGCAACTGGTCAAATAGAAACTGCTAGAACAAATGGTGGATATGATGCACTTTCAGCTGCAGTAGACATATTAGATTCGGGACATTGCTTAGGTATTTTCCCAGAGGGAACAAGGTCAAAGAATACTGAACCACCCTTCTTGCTGCGCGGAAAAACCGGAGTGGCAAGAATTGCCGCTGCTTCGCCAAATGCGCCAGTAGTGCCAATAGCCCATATTGGAACTCGCGAATTTATGAAACCAAAAGTCAACAAAATCCCTCGTCCTTGGCGTAAAGTTGTATTCAACTATGGTGTTGGAATTACTTGGCTAGAGTGGCTAGGAGATTCGCAAGGAGGCAATTGCACGCCACATTCTATAGAGGAAATGAATGAATTAGAGGAGCACTTATTGCGCTCGGAAATTGGCGCTTTATATCGCAAATTCACCAATCAATTAATGCAGACAATCAAAGAATTAGGCGCACCATAAAATCCCAACCTCACAAAAATATTTGCTTGTCCCCTAAGGGAATTATGATATGCTGTCGTCAATGGAGCATTTTAGGGGAGACGATGCAAGCCTACCTTGACCTAATCCAGCGGATACTTGACGAAGGTCAGGAAAAGGGTGACCGAACTGGCACTGGGACGATTTCTGTATTCGGACATCAGATGCGCTTTGACTTGTCAAATGGCTTCCCAATGGTGACTACGAAGAAACTCCACCTAAAGTCAATCATCCATGAATTATTGTGGTTTTTGAAAGGCGAAACTAATATTGAATACCTAAAGCAACATAGAGTTCGTATTTGGGACGCATGGGCCGATGAAAATGGTGATTTAGGCCCCGTGTACGGGAAGCAATGGCGGAAGTGGGAAAGTAATGATGGAGAAATTATCGACCAAATTCAGCAGGCCATTGAACTCATAAACACCGACCCAGGTAGTCGCAGAATTATAGTCAGTGCTTGGAATGTAGGAGAGTTGAGCGAAATGGCACTCATGCCCTGCCATGCCTTCTTCCAGTTCTATGTAAATCAAGGAAAACTATCGTGTCAATTATATCAGAGAAGTGCCGATGTATTTCTTGGTGTGCCGTTTAATATTGCTTCATACGCCCTATTGACTCATATGATTGCCCAAATTTGCAATCTCGAAGTTGGTGATTTTGTGCATACAATTGGGGACGCCCACCTCTACAAAAATCATCTTGATCAAGCTAATCTTCAGGTAAGCCGCGAACCACTACCGCTTCCAAAACTCATCCTCAATAAGAATATAACAGAAATTGACTCATTTTCATATGATGATTTTGAGGTAATTGACTACCAACATCATGAACATATCAAGGCACCGATTTCAGTATAATCCTCTATAGAATATGGTACCTGACGGAAGAAACTGCGCTAGAAAAAAATAGATAAATTACAATGTGAGATGGGAAATAGAAAATAATGCACTAGAAATACAGTAGATGAGGTGGAATGATGAGGATTGTGTTACTGGCTGCAATGGACAAGAATCGTGCTATTGGCATATCTGGAGAATTGCCTTGGCATTTATCTACCGACCTTCAGAGATTCAAAGAGCGTACTTTGGGCCGGCCAATTGTAATGGGTAGGGCAACATTTGAGAGTATAGGCAGGCCTTTGCCTGGACGAACGAATATCGTGCTCACGCGAAATACTGAGTGGGAGGTTGATGGCGTTTCTGTGGTTCATGACACCGAATCAGCACTTGAAATTGCTTGGAAAGAGGGTGCTGAGGAACTCTGCGTCATTGGCGGCGGGCAAGTTTATGCGTTATTCCTAGGTAAGGCCGATGTACTTGAATTGACCTTTGTGGAAGTTGAGGTAGCCGATGCTGATACTTGGTTTCCCGACTGGGCTGTACTTGGCGAATGGAATGAAGTAAATCGAACTGAACATTTTGCCGGGGAAAATGATGACCATAACTTCACTGTTGTGACTCTAATCCGCCCATAGGATGCATATTCCAAGATGAGGCATCCCCTAATGGCCGGAGATTGAACTTGGAAATCGATTGTTGAGGATGTTAATTGCCATCATATTCAGTAACTCTTACACCGAGCCTGCCAGTTATTGCTTTTCGCATCATTACTTTGTCCAATTTTTTGTGGAATGCCTTTTCTAAATCTATTTCCATTGCCAGTGCATTTCCGAGAGTCAAGATAAAAACATCGGCTAATTCTTCCTCTAAATCGGCTTGTGGCTTGCCCTTTGTTACTGCTGCTGCTAATTCACCCAGTTCTTCGATCATCAAAGTCAAGCGATAGCCCATGTCATGGCCATTATTGTCGGCGAATTTATGCTTATCATGGAATCTTGCGACACGACCCATCATCGTAGTGAATGTACCATCACAAAGTATGTCTGCAACACCAGACTCATCAACAGCAAGGACTTTGCGCCCAGATTCGGAAGCCAGCCAAGAATCAACATCAACAGGACGGCTGTTATTTTGAGAAATGCCTTCAGTCATATTTACACCGAGATGGTGTAGGTTGATGGGGTTTTCCCAACGCAAGACTGCAGGGCGTGCCGAGTAAAATGCGACACGATCTGAATTTGTAGATTTACTCCAAAAGACGTGCGACGAGGTCGGCCTTCTTCCCAGATACTGGTTTCCCGGCTGCTTTTAGCAGGTCTTTGAGTTCTGCAACTTTCATTGAAGCGTATTCGACATCAGGGGGTGCTATCTGAGCAGGTCCTTCTTCAGCGGGTGCTTCCTCAACAGGTGCTTCTTCAGCGGGTGCTTCTTCTGCAGGTGTTTCCTCAGCAGGTGCTTCTTCTGCAGGTGTTTCTTCAGCATCTTCGGAGTCTTCATCCTCAGATTCCTCTTCTTCGGCGGCGGCTGCAATTGCTGCAGCCTTACGGGCAGCCATTTCAGCTGCGGAACGCTCCTCATCAGAGTGAATTTCGTCAAGAGTTGGCCCGCCAATCATGTCAACTCCAGATTGTAGAAGTTGGCTCTTTCGAATTACTGCGGATTTTACTGGATAAATTGACTTTGCAGCCTCATGGATTGCCTTCTCAAGTTCAGTCCCCATCATTGCCTTTTGCATAGCAGCGAAATTGGATTTTGCACCGAAACCGATGATTACATCGCGAACTGCGGAACGAATCGCTTCCTTTACGCTTGTTCGAACACGGCGGTCGGTAATGATAAGTGGCTTCAAGCGAAGCAAATAGCCATCGGAAGTAATGACGTCAACTACATCATCAACCTTCCCACGGAATCGGCGAACTTGACGGCGTGTGTGATCATTTTGATGATGATGACCGATGAACTCGGTAAGTGCATCTGAATTAACTACATCATTTACACGGAATCTTACAATAACGTGCATCTTGGTGAAATCTCCGTCAAACTCTTGTTGAGTTAATTCGTAAATTCGACCAATAACTTGCTTATCTGTCTCACTGATTGTCTCTCCGATAGCCTTGTAATTCCAAGGATGCCGAGGAGCCCGAATGGTATACCATCGCTTTGTCTTCCACTTGTCTTTCTGCCTTCGAGCTGCTGCTCTTGCTTTTGCACTTTGTCGACTTGCCATAATATTTCCCTCGGGTATCAGTTGCGGGGGCTACCCCACTTGCAAACCGGCGTCAAACCTCTTGTATTTAATGAGGGAGGTATAAGGGAAATAAAGTAATGGTGCATGGAGGATAGAAATAGCACAATAAAACACAGGCTGGAAAGGAAAAGAGGAGTTTAGCCTCACACTCACTACCGAAGTACTCAAGGGGAGGAAATAGACGGCGGAAATTGGTGGAGATATGCCCTTACACAACATCCGGTGGAGAACAGTCACCTCAGGTGTGGATGAAGAACTGGTATTCGCCAATGCACTTGAGTGGTTGTGTGGCACGGGGGAATTCGTGGAAATAGAGCACACAAAATCCTACCACGGAAGTGATCTTCACATTGTTTCTGCAAATTTGGAAAAAAGGGGAATGGCTCGAACCGCAGTAGCACGGCTTGGAGCAGAGACTCTGCAAGATATCATCGATGGAATTGGACGACATATAGATGAGGAAACTAAAACAATTCACATTAGATTGCGACTAGGTGATTTGCTTAGCGGGAAAGTTGTCCTTGGTGAACCAGGTGAACATCGTTGTTTGAAAGGACAAATAAAACTCCAAGTGTATCCAGGTGATGACATTTATTCAGTTGCCGAAAAATTACTTACTACTGCCAAAGCGAGAGCAGAGAGGCAAGGATGGCCTGAGCCTCCCGTTTCTGGCGCTGAAGAAGAATGAACTTTACGAGGCACCCTTAGGCAATTCTGCACACAAGGAAGTGCTTGAAGATGAATTACGGCATAGTCCTTTCTATTTGTACAATCGTGTATTATTGCTAATTGGTTAGGGCAGCCGAAAAGCCGAGTAACTTGAGAAGCCTTCATATTCAAATCCCCACACGCAGAAAACATGGCCCATGTTGTAGTATCCGGTTGCGTTAATCACAAATATCAAGAATGCGTTGCAGTTTGCCCTGTCGAAGCATTCCGAGAAGCCGACACATACCTCGTCATTGACCCCGACGAATGTATTGACTGCGGCGCATGTATCCCCGAATGTCCTGTAGATGCTATCTTCGTAGACACAGATGTACCACCTCATGAAGAAGAATGGATTGAGAGGAACGAAACCGAGGCTGCTAACCTAAAGGTTGCAGAAGGCGACTCACCTGTTCTCGCCGACGATTAGAATTCATTGATGTGTTCTCATCGCCTAAGAGAAATAATATTCTCTATTTTGTCATTTTCAATAGCGGGCCCTCACTTTTTGCCCATTTGACTAAGGTCATTGTGTCATTAATAACTAATTGACAATCAAGAAAGTGCCATATTATTAGAACTCTTGACGGAGGCAGAGTAATACATAGAAGCATAAACGGCAGGTTATGCGAGCAGTTACCCTGCTAATCACCTCCCTCTTCCTCATGACAACCTTGTCCGGGTGTTTTGGTGGAGATGAGCCTCTTCAAAAAGAACCTGAAGACGAGAGGTTGCCCGAAGGAGTATTCATCACAGGACCTGACGGTAACAGTACAGAAGGTATTCCTTTGGAATTAAATTTTACCTTCAGCGACACCGGTGTTGATGGACCTGAACCGAGTATTGGTATTACTTCAAGCGGATGTATGTTTTTTGTGGCTATGGCTAAGGTGATGCGTTCTTGCGATGGTGGTGAATCTTGGGAGGATGTTGCAAATTATGCCTCAGCCCCAACTACCAGCGACCCATATCTTTGGGTTGACCCAGTAACAGACCGAATTTTCAATGTTCAAATGGTCGGACTTGCGACTACTTGGATTGGTTGGAGCGATGACGACGGAGATAACTGGCTTGGTAACCCTCATGATTCTGGGCCAATCCCTCTTAACGACCACATAAAGTTAGCATCGGGACCTTGGACTGACTCGGCATATGGCGTCATAGGGCAAGGTAATCCAACATATTCTGAAGCGGTATATTTCTGCTACAATAAATTGGCAGGTATATTCTGTTATACGAGTTTTGACGGTGGACAATCCTTTGAAGTTGGCGGACAGATATATGGATTGGCAACAACAAACGGAGGCCTTCACGGCGCAATTACCACTGCACCTGATGGAACAGTTTACCTTCCACCTCGGGTATCAACTCCTACAGTATTAGTTTCTAAGGACAACGGACTGACATGGGATACGAAAACTATGGGGGACGTTGAAGGCACCCCTGACCCAAGAAAGAATACTGAGGTTGGGACTGATTCAGAATCCAATGCTTATCATATTTGGACTGGATCTGACTTTGGCGTATATCTTTCACGTAGCACCGATTCTGGCGAAACTTGGGAGCAGGAAGGCATTCGCCTAAGCCCTAATGAGGTTATTTCCACGACCTTCCCTCAGATAGATGCTGGCGACCCAGGGCGTATTGCGGTCACCTATTTGGGAAGTGAGAATAGTAGCGTATTGGGAGAAACAGATCTTGATGGCAATCCTTGGAATGGCAATGGCCACTATGCACCAGCAAATGTAAGTTATTACTTATATGTGACCTTCAGCCTCAATGCCTTGGATGAAAATCCTGTTTTCCACACCAAGAGAATCTCACAAGACCCAGTTCAAATTGGTGCTATCTGCCTCAATAGTGGAGATTGTCGAGACATAGGTGGGTCGAACAGAAATTTACTTGATTTCAATGACCTTACAATTGATTTACAGGGCCGAGTTTACATCGCTTTTGCAGATGGTTGTACCGGTGAATGTGCAACTAAAGAAAATCCCCAACCAGAGGATTCCAGAAGTAGGAGAGGGTCTGTATATTACCTGAGTAGTGGGCCGAGCCTGTATGAAGAAATTGAAACTCTTGCACCAATAGCAAGCCAACTGCCTGAACAAGTTATTGCTCCAAGCCGAGATAATTCACAACACATAGCAATTGTTTCTTATTCAACAGGGTCAAAAGCATTGGTATCCACAGATGAGGATTGAGACTGATACTTGGTGATATTAATGTCAGCACCTGATTCTGAAAATAATGACGGAAATGTCCTTAGGGTGTCTCTTAAACAGCGGGCTGGCGGCGTATTTTTCATTCTAATTTCATTGCTTATGGGTATTATGGCGTTGGCGTGGTGGGGGCAGAATGCGGTGCTTATTGCCCTTCTATTTTTTGTTCTGACAATTACTGATTTCTGCGGTGGTTTCTGTATCCTTTTCGGAAAAGAGAGTAAATGGAGACTTGCGGTTTTCATTGTCAACATTATCGTGCTAATACCATTAGCATCCCTTTTCCTATTAGTTCTAGTAGGTTACTTCACTAATCCATGTTACCTCGATCCAACGGTTTGTGATGATGAACTAACTGATACTCCTATGTACCTGCAGATGTTTGGATTTTGGGGTGCTATATTGTCATTTGTCACCTATACATCATGGCGCCTTCGACAACCTACTATGCCCAGTGAAATTGAACTATAATCTCTTCTTACCAATGTATTAGTGGATGAATAGCGAGTACACAAAATGGTGCAGAAGTACGAGTTGCTGAGTATTAGTTACCGCGCTGATCCATCCTGACTTCAAGAGTGTCAATCTCAAGACCAGGCATTGGAGTAGCCATCATTGCAGATGCCTCGGTAATCTTTGACGGATCTTCAAAGTGTGCGGTTGCCATGACAATTGCCTCAGCGGTAGTTGTTGGGTCTTCAGATTTGAAAATACCTGAACCAACAAAAATTCCATCCATTCCAGTTTGCATCATTAATGCTGCATCAGCAGGTGTTGCAATTCCGCCTGCAGAAAAGGTTACTACTGGGAGCCGCCCCATTTTGCGAACTTCTTCAAGAACATCTCGAACTCCATCAGAAAGGGTATTTAAATCTCCAAAAGGAGTACTAATTAATTCATAGTCAATCAATGGTGACATTGACTCTAAGCGCATAAATCCATCAGTCACATCTTCCACAGCCCCCTCAAATTCCAAATCACTAGCCTGCTGCAACCATTCAATTTCACCTGCAACAAGACGAGCGTGTTGTATTGCACTGACTACATTGCCTGTGCCTGCTTCGCCCTTTGTGCGCATCATTGCTGCGCCCTCAAAAATACGTCGTGTCGCTTCACCAAGATTGGTACATCCACAAACAAAGGGAATAGTGAAGTCACTTTTGTTAATGTGGTAAAAAGGGTCGGCTGGAGTCAATACCTCGCTCTCATCAACCATATCAACGCCCATAGATTCCAAAATTCGGGCTTCTTCAGTATGCCCAATTCTCGCTTTAGCCATTACCGGAATTGAAGTGCAGTCAATAATTCCCTGTATCAAATCCGGATGAGACATGCGAGCGACACCACCGTCTGCTCTAATATCAGAAGGTACTCTTTCCAAAGCCATAACAGATACTGCTCCGGCATCTTCGGCCACAGCAGCCTGCTCTGGGGTGACGACATCCATGATGACGCCTCCTTGTTGCATGCGGGCAAAGCCCCGCTTTAGTAAATCAGTTCCGTGGCGCAGCGTGCTCATATCCAGTGGGTCAGCCATGATTCTCAAACCCACCCACTAGCATTCACCACATAAACCCAGCCGATTACGCTTCCCCTATGCAGCTTGGCAAAGGCAGACGAAACTAATCGGTCAACCCATATTTTCAAGTTCTTTTCAACAGAGAAAATTAATGATAATGTAGAATGGAAACTACTGAACACGACTGAAAATTATCCATGCAACTTTTGAATATCAACAACCGGCGCTGAACGCCAAGGAAGAATTATTCAACAGGGTTAGAGTAAACCCATTTCAAGAACTTCAACACTACCAATGCCGCCGACAGAGTTTATCTGTGTTTCAAAAGCATCAACAAGGCCTTCTCCGTCATTCATTACAACGTGAAGTTGAATAAATTTTAATCCGAATGCAAGAGGCTTGAGTTCAATATTTTGAACATTATAAACATCAGTTGCCAGACCATTTAGGCCTACGAGAATGGCCTCATAATTGATTTCATCTTCTGAATCAGCCGCCATAATTTTGTATGTAATTGCTACTTCGCCCACAGTACTCACCTCAGGGTCCTTGAAAACCACAATCTTGGCAGACATAGAGGGCGGCTTGGTTGCGACATAATGGGCTTCGACCAATGGCCGTACCGCAAGTTGGGCATGGGAAAGATGTGCTTCCTCTTTCTACAAGTGGGACGCCACTGGCGCTACAAACTTCTGCTCTTTCCGACATAACTACACTTCCGGGACTATTTCCGCCAATGACTACCCCCTTTCAAGGTTGCTCAAGGTAAAGACGCCAATAGGCACTACAGGATTACAATTATTCAGTCACAATAATGGGCAATTATAGCGATAATATTTTGACAAATCATGCCTCAATAAGGAGCAGGCGCCCATATCGCCCACTACTTACCACTAATTGTCCGTTGCGCGAACGGCACCAACCGTTCTGAACTCTGATGACATCTCCGGGAGAGATTTTGTCAACATCTTCGCCCCACAAAACTAGACCAACAATACCGGTTTCATCTCGACCAGCTGCAGCAGCAATTGGGCCTGTATATGATTCACTAACGATTTGACGGCGTGGATATCTGCGCACAACAAATAACTCAAGTCCATTAACTGGAGAATCAACGAGCAAATCTTTTACCTGAGTTTTACCATTTCGTCGATACCAAGACCAACGATTGCTTGATGACTGTTTGTTTTTCATTCCAATACTATTCTGTGGAGTGTCTTCTTCCATATTTTAGCAGTGAATCGCCTAAGTAAATAAACAGGACCATTGCCAACTGAATTTTGGCTGGGAAAGTTACAGAGTCACTCTTCTTCCTGCTTACGGCGCAAAATCCGACCCATTTTTTTCACCGATTCTGTTTCTGGGGCGACTTCTGTTTGTGAAGCAATGCGCTCTGTAACCGCCTCTTCCCAACGCGCCAGGATTCTGCCCTTTGGTGCCTTCCATGGCCTGTGGTTAAGACAAATAAGATATACTTCAGAAGATGAATTACGACTTGCGTCGGGAGAAAATCTGCGCACTTTGGTAAAATGTGGTTTGACAACTTGAATCAACTCATCTACTCCAACTCCTTGGAATATTTTTGTCACAAAAGAACCTCCTGCGGCTAATAAGGGTAAAGAAAAATCAAAAACTTTGGCTACGAGATCAATACTCACTGCTTGGTCAATATCCCAATTACCAGTGATATCAGGAGAAATGTCGCTTACTACCGCATTTATTGGACGTTTATTATCCTCATCAAATTCCCTCCTAACTCTGGCTTGAGTACCACTATCGGTGATATCTCCCACTAGCAATAGTGCACCTTCAACAGGCTGACAGGGCATGAGGTCAATCCCTACGACCTCTCCTCTTTCACCACTGCATTCTACAGCAACTTGGGCCCAACCACCAGGGTGGCATCCTACATCCAATACAACATCATGCTTACGAATGACTTCAAAACGATCTTGGATTTGCTTTAATTTCCAAGCCGAACGGGCGCGATAACCCTCTTCCTTTGCCTGACGCCGCCAACTGTCGCGGCGGTGGTCCTGAACCCAGCGTTTGGTCATCGTCCTCAAACTGCCGGCAAAGTGATGTTTGATGAATGCGACGGGTGTTTCATTATTGTAAAACCTGAGTATTTGAGTTAGTGATTGTGGCAAAGGTGGCTTTCGGGGTTGCTGAAGTTTCGAGATAGCAAATAATGACACGATAGTTGGCATTTTGGTAACGTCAGAATACAGAAATGCCCATGAGGGTTAACTTTGTGGCAGGGTTTGATGCGAGTTGTTATTGCTTTGGCTTTCGCCGCACTCGCCCTTTCTGCTTCCTTGAGTCCGGCAGTTTCCGCAACACGAATTGATGTTGGATCTCTAAGTTCAGAAGAAGTGACAATTTCGGGTGGCGGAGCGGTTCTCTATGAGTTGTATACCGCAACTTGGTGTGAATCGTGTGCTGAATTTGACGACCTAATTGAACCATTAAGGACAGAACACGATGAAAGAATGGCATTCATTGCCCTACATCCCGATGATGATGACGATGATAAAATCGGTAACTCGGCTAGTCAGCATCGGCTAAATCGCCTACACGCTATTGAAGGAAGAGTCACCGGCACTCCAACCTCATTCATGGATGGTGTAGTGGCAAGGGAGGGGCAAGTCTCAGGTTCCCAAATCAGCCTCGCATTGTTCGATGCAGAATCAAGTCAAAGAAGTCGCACTTCACTCACCCTAAGCACGACGAGCGATAATGGTGGACTTATTTTTGAACTATCAGCAAAACTTTCGCCAAGTGGTTCCCACTCATTTAACGGCACACAATTGACAATAATGATTGGCGATGATGACCCTGAAGTTGGAGATTCTCTTTTGGCAGAAGGCGCTGGACCCTTCCACGCTACATTATTCGCATTGTTTGAAGTCGATATTAATGAAAATGGAAGCATTGGGTTGATTGAGGAATTTCCTGCAGGTACATGGTCCATGATAAACTCCCAAATAGTCAATGAGAGAGTTATTATCACCGTAAGAGCGCATTCAATATCTCAGCCTTTGGGTGACCTTTCAATATTAGCGACGCATGAAGTAAATGATAATTTTCTGAGCACCACTACCTCGCCTCTAACACTTGGAGCAGTGTCTTTTTTCCAAGCTGATGAAAAGGAAGAAAATATCCTCTCTGGGTACTTGATTGCCACTGGTTTGATTGGCATTGGGGTTTTGATAATCGCAATTCCAAGTGAACGGAAGAATATCTCTAGTGGGAAAGAGGAAGAATGATTCCGGAAAGTGGAACATTCTATTAAACGTGTTACTGCGAGCCAATTGGCTCCCATTTTATTATCCACTCACTTATTCACTATTGAAAGTCACTCCTTTTTGTTCAATGACCGACGACCCTTACCTTTTAGTGGGTAAACTACACTACTATATTCATGGAGCAGACGAGGGAAGACGAAACCCAGAAAGCAACCAACCTGCAAAGAGAGTGGATGGTTGAATATGAAGTTGCCAACAAGGACGGCATAAAGCAGAAGCATTTGACGATATTATATGGAAAAAATGTGGCCGATGTTCAAGAATCTCTATTTATCGAATTAAGAGCACTATATCCGCATCAATCAATGATTGAAGTGACAATTACTCGCTTTGAACCAGTTTCAACTCACACCAGCAAGAAGTACATGAACTCGTTTTCTGGCTTCATTGCCTAGTCCAATGGCGACTGAAATCTGTTCGCGCTGCTCGTGCGCCTTATGTTATACACTCAGCAGGCATAACCGTAATTTCGTCAACAAGTGGATCTCCATCCAAGTCACCCCAGCCTTTCTTACCCATCAACAAGTGTGTAAAGCGATGATATCCGGTTAATGTAGAAGGCAATAGGAATACAGAGGTAATGAGGGCAAACACAATTAGAGACATCATTACCATGAAGAAATTAACTAGACCTGGGAAAGAAACGAATATCCCTGCTCCTAATCCAGCAACTGTGGTAATCGTGGTTTCAAAAATGGTTTGTCCAGTGTGTTCAATGGCCTTTGAGATTCCATGCGCATTCTCACCCTCTTCGCGGATTCTATGCATTACGTGAATTGCATCATCAACACCAATTCCAAAGACAATAGTGCCTATCATCGCAGTGAAAATATTGACATTGACATCACCACTTCGCATCAATAATGGTTGCCAAATAATTACGACTGCAACTGGAATCATTGTTAGCAATCCGATTCGAGGATTTCTAAATACTATCATTAATAACAAAGTTAGAATAATCAAAGTTAGAATAGTAGTATAGGATTGCGTATCGTGAATTCCCTTGTTAATATCAAGTGAAACCGGTAACCCGCCGGTTAATTTGCTCGTTGAAGTGTCTTCAAGGAGATTGTCGGTCAGCAATATTTTATCAATATCATCACGCAATCCACCTGCATAATCCAAATTCATATATGGCTGAGTCACAAATACAAGTGATTTGCTTTTTGCCTCATTCATCAGCATAGATTGAACTTCAGGAGATAATGTGTCAATGGATACATCAACGAGGTCGCGGCGGATTTCCTCGCGCCCCTTCCCATCGGTACTAGTTGCATCCATCAGCATCCAAGCACCGCATTCAGCAACGTCGTTAGAGGTCCAACATTCTTCATGTAGCAATTCCCAGAGTGTGCCATCGTACAGTTCAACTCCATCGGTTAATTTTAGAGTAATAGGAATGCTATCCAAGAAGGTGATAACGCTCGTAGTATTGGTGAATTCGGTTTGCGAAATAATATTTTCAATACGGCTGGTTTCATCGAGAACGGGCATATCGCGTATTGCATATGTGCCGTTTGCCTCCGCAGGTAGGCGTCTTTGATTGGCATCAAATACAAAGAAAGAAGTTTGACCAGAGCCAAACTGCTCGGAATATGTCGCTAGAGTTTCAAGTGATTCAATATTATCTGGCGCATCTGAAGAACCTGTTATTGGCTTATTCATTTCAGCATCCATGATGTAAGCACCATAACCAGTTACTAATCCAGTGACGAGTAGAATGAGGACGAAATTCTTCACCGGCCATTTACCTACTGCGCCCCAAATGGGGGGATTTGCACGTTTATGAAATCGTAAAATCCAACCCAACGTTGGCACCAATAGAATTGAGAAAACAAGGGTTGAGAAGATACCAATGCACAAGGTGAGTCCAACAGAACGAATTGGGATGACTGAAACGATTTGCGGGGCGATGAGAACTGAAAAACCAACAATTGTCGTAACTGCTGAAAGGAAAACTGCAACTCCTGTTGTTCGAGTCATGTCAAGAATTGCTTGACGATATAACACAGGGTCCCAAAGATCTGGCACCTTTTCCTCTTCCAAACCCTTCATTCGGCGCTCATAATTTGTCTCATTGATTCTATCAAGAATGCCATTTCGAGATTCCTCTATCCGGTTAATCATATGCAGAGAATAATCAACCCCCAAGCCCACTAATATCGGCCCAGTAGCAACAATCATCGGAGTCAGAGTCATTTTTAGCAAAACTGAAGAGCCAAAAGTCACGGCCAGCGCCATACAAATAGGTAGCCCAGTAATAATAACAATTTTTACCGAACGATGCAAAGCAGTAATAACGAGAACCACGAAAAAGAGTGAAAGCGGCATCATATTTAGCAAATCAAAATATATTTCCTTAGAAACATCATCGAGAACTTTTGTCAAACCAGTTAATTTCATATCGGTATTTCTCATATCAAGCGGGCGATTGCTAGGTTCAATGACCTTTAAAACATACTCGTGGAATTCATCGAAGTCGTCAAAGTTTTGGTCAGTCATTGACATATCATAACGCATACCAATTATGATTGCAGTCGTATCCATCACGCCATCATCATTGGTATCTTTGACCAAGGATTGTAGAGTGCCATTCATTCTGGAAATTATCTCGTCAATTCGTTGTTGATCAGGAATCGTATAATCGCCCCTCATTCCGACCTGTTCATTGCGCTCCTCGCAATCTAATTGCAAACCAATTCGGCTCTCAAGGCCATGCTCACAAAGGGCAGAATTGAAGCGCCCATCGCTACTGTTGACTTCTTTGATTACTTGAGCAATCGAGATGACCCACAATATACCATCGTTTTCTCCATGGTCATCCTTGTCCCAGTCAATACCTCTATCGTAGATGCCGTTGCCGAAATTATCGTCATCACCTTCTATCCACGATATTTCTTCTAATATATTCTTGTCAGTGATATCATTACCCTCGCCATTCCCAAGTTGAGCATTATTAGTTTGAATATAGATGATAGATACATCAACCGTCCATTCGTCTCTCACTTCGAGCAATAAATCGGTGGAATCAGCGCCTTCAGGAAGAAATATTTCTACATCATCAACAATTTGGTCTTGGAAGCCTGAACCGATATATCCAAACCAAGTTGCCATGATTAGCATTAACAAAACGGTCATTTTTGGAGTTTGAAGGAGTGTCCGATATAGACGGTCCATGCCGACATTTACCTTGTCCTGAACATCATCAATTATTTTATCAATTTTATTGTTAGCAAGACTAATTCCGCCTGAGGATTTTGTATACCATTCCTTGCTCTGGACTTCAGCAACAAGGCGGGCAACAGGGGTGGTTTTCCCCGCATCACTACCCTCGGCCATAGGCGGGGATTAACAGGTTAGACATGAACATCACCCACAGTTTGGTTGTGAAAACAAGATTTTCCCAAAGATTCAGTTTGCTCATTGGAATTGATGAGAAGAGCAGGGTCGCTCAACAAAAATAATTACACAAACACAAAAACATCAGTGCGATAAAGGGCCTGAGTGGGAATCAGTCTATTCCGAATTCCTTGACAATTAGGAGTTTGAGAATACTGCGAGCGCTTTGTAATACAAGACCCGTTGCGATTAGTGATAGACCAAGAACCCCGATCCAAGCAGCGGTAATCCCTGGGCCAATTGTCACATCGGTAAATTCTCCAACGGAATCAATTGCTCGCAAGCCCATTGCAGCACCTGTTGCAAGCAAACCAAATCCTGGAATGCCGAGAACGATTAGGGGCTTTTTCTGAGAGAGTGTGATTAAGGCGTAGGCGAGGACAGTAAAACCATGACTTAGAGCGGTAAAACGACTGCCCTTTGGGACATCATAGCGGATAACTGTTGGAATTTCAGCAACTTTCAACTCTTTTTCGTTTGCATCTTCAAGAATCTCAAGAGACAATTCCATTCCTTCACAATCAAAACGGAGAAGTTCAAGGGCTTTCGCCGAAAAGGCTCTAAATCCACTTTGGGTATCCTTGATATTTAAGTCAGAGGAAAGATTAGATGCGGCGGTAATTACCTTAATACCAAGACGCCGGTATGCAGGCATATCAACACTTGTACCGCCATCAATGAAGCGAGAACCGATGACTATATCGGCTTCACCTGAAAGAATTGGTTCAATGATTTTGGGGATATCATTTGGATCGTGTTGGCCGTCACTATCAAGAGTAATTAGGATGTCAGCACCCATTTGAAGTGATTTGACGAATAGAGTCTTTAGAGCACCACCATATCCTCTGTTTACACGATGGCGAGTGACTTGAGCGCCACATCTAGTGGCGAGGTGGGCACTTGAATCAGAAGAACCATCATCAATACAAAGAACGGCATCTACATGACGAAGGGTTCTGCGAACAATAGTACCAATTGTTTCCTCCTCATTGTACATTGGCATACCAGCGACAATGAGTGGTTTTGAAGCGACTATGTCCACTTCAGGTCCATCTCCCATAATATATCGGCGAAGCGGGTCCTATATCAGCGTTAAGCATCTT
>JABIHC010000042.1 GCA_018649825.1 Methanobacteriota archaeon | reverse complement strand
TCTGTCACTGAAGTAAGCGAGGAATGAAATTAACACCTTCAGTAAAGGGTCGATGATGAAGTGCAGGGAGCAGATTCTTGATGTTTGAATCCTGCTTTGATTGAATCGTAATGTAGAGTGATAAGCAAGTGCAGGGAGCAGGATTCGAACCTGCGAAACAGTATGTACTGGGACCTAAACCCAGCGCCTTTGACCAAGCTTGGCAATCCCTGCTTATCCGTGGCGGTAGCACTATTGCTTTTGAGGCTTAGTATTTGGAATGAAGTTTGATTGCTACACATATATCAATATCAAGGCGAAAAGTCTTTGCTATTTTTCAATGAAAAGAATAACTTTCATTGATTCAATATTGTAGTAATCTTGTATTACGGCAATAAATAACTACCCTACAAAGGGACATTTTTGTTATTCTACATAGGGAACACATATGACGGAGTGGGTTGAGGCGGGAGATGGTGAGGGCATGGCACACATAGGCATACTCGGTTTAGGTAATTGGGGTACCGCACTTGCAAATCTTTGGCTTAAGGACGGCCATAACGTCATCGGCTGGACCATTGAAGAAGAAGTCCACCACTCAATCACAATGGAAAGTATCAACAAAAAATATCTCCCTGATATTGTCTTAGAGGGTCTGACTTCAACCATGCATATTGAAGATGTCATGGCTGTTTCTGAAATTATTATTTTGGCTTTACCTTCAAGCGTAATTCTCAAAGTGTTTGAAGATGTATTACCTCATATTCGTCCTTCACATGTTTTGCTCGATCTCGCCAAAGGTCTAGCGCCAGGAAAGCGATTAATTTCGGAAGCGCTTCAATCGCGTCTTAATGAAGAAAGCAAGGGCAATGCCATTGCAGTTCTTACTGGCCCTACAATTGCTCCAGAAGTTGCCAGCGGCACTCTAACCACTGCTCTTGTTGCATCTCATGACCGTAGTGTCGCTGAGCGGCTAGTCACAACTTTATCCGCCCCCACCCTTATTTTACATCCTGCAAACGACCCTATTGGGGCTGAATTATGGGGGGCTTTCAAGAATGTGGTTGCCCTTGCTTGTGGGTTGGTTGATGGGTTAAAGATGGTCGGTACTTTAGGTGGAGACAATCTCAAGGCTGCAATTTTCACAGCAGGTTTTCGCGAGGGCTGCTTACTTCTCCCTCAACTCGGTGCTAAAGGAGAAACTGCATTTGGACCAGCCGGTTTAGGTGATTTGTTCGTGACTGCTACTAGCCCGCATGGAAGAAATCGTCGTATGGGCGAGAAACTCGGTACAGGAATAACTCTACAACAAGCATTGGATGAAATGGTAATGGTTGCTGAAGGTGTGCGTGCAGCCCGAATGTTTACCGACAGAGGAAACGAAATGGGCTTAGAAATACCTTTTGTTAAGGCGGTCAACACCCTCCTCGATGGAGATCTACTCCCCGATGATTGTGTAAAACGCATTGTTTCACTAAGTTAATTAATACTTAGTTTTTCATTAAGAAAAGCTTTGGATTCATTCAGCAGCAATATGGATATTGCCTTCTGAATATGTCATATGAATACGCTTTGGGATTTTACGAGTCAATGCAGATAATGCTTCATAGACTTCATCATTATTTACTTTGAATGCCTTTGCTGCTTTCTTTGTTGACCAAGCAACATTTTCAAAATCGGATTGCTTAATCCATTCAAAAAGCCTAGCCTCAAATTCACTAAGTTCCTCTGCCATCTTGCTGCCCCACCTATCGCACAGGCTACCAGTTGATGAGGTCTGCGGATGCAATGTTATTCCATTGCCAACATTTCCTATTGCAGTTCAAGGTGTTCAATCCACTGCATTACCACTGCCTCCGACCAAATATCACCGATTGAAAACGCAAGTTTGACTATCGTCAAAGTATGAACAATCCCCCCCATCTCGCTCATGTGAACTGTAAGAACCTCAAGAACTTCAGTACCGGGCATCAAGGAATCATAGGTCACATACTGCCTACTCGCCACCAAACTCTCCTCTATACCCCTCTCTTCCGACTTGTAGGTGTGTTCTCCCTCAGAGGGAATTTCCACTAACTCAAACCTTTCAGGATCAAATGCTCCAGCCAAAATAGTCTCTTGGCTCATTCTTTCAACTGCCATTTTCAAGCGCTTATCATCTGCCCCTGTAATTTCAATTATTGTCGCCGTTAATTCTTCGGCCAAGTATGAATGTGCAACTCCGGGAATCCTTGTAGTAGTATGGGAAATAACCATTATTTCCGGCTCATGGCTAAGCCAAAGATATACTTCAGACGAAGGCCATAGTGGCGCATCTGAATTTTCTTTGGCAAATGGCTCACCCCATTCATCAGGTCCATTTGGTTGGCTGACAGGTAATGCTGCAGAGATAATTATTGTTGCCAAAATTATTGAAATTGCCATAATTCGTGATTCCTTGTAATTCGTCCAATTCGCTCTACCTTCTTTACTGCAAAAACCGATGATTATTGCAATTGGTCCCCACGCCAGAATCCCGAGCGGTAATAGTGCAAGAAGGGGCGCTGAAATGGTGATTTTGGCAAATCCCCCGCCAAATGCATTCTCCAAACTACTGAAAAGTTTTTCATCTTTAGAAAAAACACCTTCTTCATTCTGTAAAGAATACTTAAGCCAAAAGTGAGAATAAACAATGAATCCAAGTGGAGGGAGAATAAGAATCCCCAATCCGCCCCAATGGCTCATATTAGGTAGCAGGCCTTCACCTCCTATTGGTCTGTCGGCAATAATGAAGAAAAAATGCTTAGTTAAGGTGAGCATTGACAAAGGCGAAGATGCTGGGTCGGCCATGGGCGGGGAAGTTGGTGAAAGCCAAAGCAAGGTTTCCCGCAACCCTTTGCTTCACCTGCATGGAATTGGTTTTCGTTACCGAATTCCACCGCAAAACCCAATTCTCTTTTGGCGGCACCGTTTTGGCCCAGGTGTACACGATATTGACCTCCAATTAGAATCTGGGCAAATTGTTGGACTTGTCGGTCCTAATGGAGCAGGTAAGACTACATTAATGGAAATTCTCGTAGGAATAATCCCTCCTTCCTCTGGACAGATATTGATTGCTGGTCATATTGCTTTGTCAGCAGGAGAATTACCTCGCGGCAACTCCCAAATTGGCTTCATGCCAGAACAAGTTCGCTGGTCAGGGCCAGGCACCCCTCGTTCAGCATTAACTTGGGTCTCAACTCTTAGGGGAAGCCAATCTGATGTGCAAAAACTCCTCAATCTTGTTGGGCTAAAAAATCGCGCTGACGACCCCTTGGATAATCTCTCACAGGGAATGCGTCAACGCCTATCTTTGGCTTGTGCCCTCCTCGGCGAGCCACAAATCTTAATTTTGGATGAACCAATGAACGGCCTAGATCCTGTTGCCCAAACCGCATTTCGAAATCTTTTACATCAACTCGCCAAAAAGGGTCATACAATTCTAGTTTCAAGTCATATGTTAGCTGAATTGGAAGGTTTTGTAGACAGGATTGTAGTAATGCATAGAGGGCAAATCATTGCAAAAGGTACTATGAATGAACTTGAGGAATCGCTTGAACTTGGAATAAAATATAAGTTCAAAGGAATAGGTAAACTTCCTGAAAAAATCCTAAGCAACTACCTTTCTCATATTGAGCCACAAGATTGCCCCGGTGATGAATGGGCTATCACTGCCAGCCTTTCTCAGCCGCATAATAGTAAGAATTCAATGTACAAAAACCAAAATATGTTAATCTCAAAAATGGTTGAAGAATTGTCAATATCAGGAGCCCCACCTTATCTTGTTGAAGTTTCGCATCATAACTTGTCATCAATCCTTGCTGCCGCAACCGGAATGGAATCATCCGAAATTGGCCTTGAGTTGGATGAGCATGTAATGATTCCTTTAGCGTTGAAATCTAGTCCGACTTCTTCTGACAACGGGGGTGAAGAAGAATGACTTCAATACTAAGCAAAAACCCTTCCTCCCCCCTCACTACTCCGCTTACTCCGCCAATGCGTATGCAAAGGCTGATGGCTATGGTTGGACAGTACCTCAAATTACACTTTTTTACAACTCGAAGCATGGTGCTATGGCCTGTGCTTGCCCTGTTTAT
>JABIHC010000043.1 GCA_018649825.1 Methanobacteriota archaeon | reverse complement strand
TGTGTGGTATTGGAGGAATGCTGGGCGAGGTTGATTCAACCGTTTTGCAACGGATGAATTCCTTGCAATCTCATCGCGGACCAGACGGCGCAAAGATTTGGCATGATGGGTCGTGCGGATTGGCTCATACCCGTTTGTCCATTGTTGATTTGGTGGGTTCAGACCAGCCAATAGGTTCAGATCATTCTGCAGTATTAGTTGCCAATGGTGAAATATACAATTATTCAAATCTGCGCAAAAACCGCAACCTCCAGCAATATGCTTGGCGGACAAAGGGCGACTCTGAAACTATCCTCGCTCTTCACAAACAATCATCGCGAAAAGGCAATATTGGCGGCGGCAGCGCTGGCTCAGTCACACACGATGGCGTTACTAGTTTGGATAGAGGCAGTAGGGCAAAATTACATGCGAAGTGGATTTCCCAACTTGATGGAATGTTTGCTTTTGCCTTATGGGACCCAATTATTGGTGAATTAATCCTTGCGCGTGACCCGTTTGGAATAAAGCCACTAGTTAGAACATTAGTTGAGGACACTTTGCTTTTTTCCTCGGAAGTCAAAGCACTTCGGGCGCATGAATCACATATACCAAAACTCGACGAAGTTGCTCTCGTCGCTCGTCTTGCCTACGAGTACTCCATTGACGGAACTACTCTTTTCGCCGGAGTTCATCAAGTTCGCCCAGGGACAGTTGAGACATGGTCAATCATTGACGGTAAAGCAACTCTCACCGGTGCTGCTCGCTTTGAGATTCAAGAGGTTGCGCCATTACCCACTTCTGCTTGGAATCCCGATACTGATGCAAAAATACTTCTCGACTCTTTCACCACAAGTGTTAGTGAACGCTTGATGGCGGAAGTACCAGTAGGAATTGTACTGTCGGGCGGCCTTGATTCAGCCCTTGTTGCTGCCGTTGCTCACGAAGCCGCCGATATTGCTGGCCAACCGGTTCCAGCATGCTGGACGGTTGCAGAATCAGAGGAAAATCCAGACTGGAGGGCTGCTGAAGTTGTAGCCTCAGCACTTGACTTGGAACATCACCAGTATATTTTGGATGATTCCACTTTTGAAGATTACTTACCTAAACTCGCTTGGCATGGTGAAGATTTAGATTTCACAGTATTGTTCTTCCAGCCACTATTTGCTAAAATGGCTGAATCGGTCACCGTAGGGCTTTGTGGACAAGGTGCTGATGAATTGCATGCAGGTTATCCGAGATACACCGATATTCACTCGCACATAAAGACGATTGACGAGCGCTTGTCTGCCATAGAACACCCTGCTGCTAGAGCCCTACAAAGTGGAGATGTTCCTTCTGGTGAAGAATGGTGGATGGATAATATTGCCCCGAATTCACTTATTGAAACTGAAGCAATTAGCGCAAGACTAGGCGATGATGGAATATCAATTGGCGGCCCATCTGGTAGTGAATTGACTGACTTTTTGCAATTTGAATTGGAGCATGGCCAACTGAGCAACTTCCAACTGCGCCTTGTTGACCGCCACTCAATGGCAGCCAGCCTTGAAGTACGCGTGCCCTTCCTTGGTTCAGCCCATCGGGCTGAAGCACATCGTCTGCCAATGAATTGGAGATTGCCGGCTGGTGGAGTTGATGCAAATCGTATTGATGGTCTGGAAAAGGCTGCATTGCGACGCGCTGCCGACCTCACAAAACTACCAAGTGAAATCGTTCGCCGACCAAAATTACCAGCCGGCACCGCCACCTCACCTACTCTTATTGGCGAATTGTTGAGAGAGTTGAGCCCTCGGGCAGAAGAAATAATTGCGCGCCATCCATTGATGGCTGGCGCTCTCAAAACTCAACCAGACATTGCAATTGGGCTGGGGATGTTTGAGGCACTACACATTGTTGACCGTGGATTGGGTGGTAAAGGAAAGTCCGTAGTTGACCTATTAGACGGAGTTATTTAGCCGGAGTCTGCCGGAATATTTGTGGAGGAATTTGCATGGACACCAACAACTACAATCTATTAGACAATAAACTGCACGTCATTGAGAATAATCGACAGCGTTTGACCGAGTGGTTTGCATTGAAAAGAAGTGAATTAAAAATGCCAATTTATGGTTCCGTTGATGTTAGAGATTCTGGTTTCAAAATAGCAGTTGTTGATGCAAATCACTTTCCTGCTGGCTTCAATAATGTACCGCAAAGTGAGAGAGGAACATTGGCGAAATTGATGAAAACACACATTGAAAGAGATCACCCCGGGTCAAAACATGTTCACCTATATCCGGAAATGCACACTCGTAATCAAGCCTATGTAGAGAACCTTAGAACTTTGAAAGAGATTTTGAATTTGGCTGGTTATGATGTGACAGTGGGTTCCCCTGAACTTTCAGAATTTGGTAACCTCGCAGGTATTACCGGACCTCTCTGTTTGACGAGAACTGGTATTGATTATGATGGGAAACTTCAGGTTGAAGGTAAAGGAAGGCCCGACATGGTGCTGCTGAATAATGACCTTACTAAGGGTGTATTACCGGGCTTAGATGTCAAATCCGTATCTCCTCCTGTTGAGATGGGGTGGCATAGGCGGCGTAAATCAGAGCACTTTGCAGCGTTAGATATCTATGTGGCAGAAGTTTCCGAAATGCTTCAACTCGACCCTTGGATGCTGAAGCCGCTTTGGTTTGTTTCAGAAGAGAAATGTTTGGAGAGAAATACTTGTATGGTTGAGTTGGCTGCTGATATTGACCATTTTATTGCCCAAATACAAGCCAAATATGACGAGTACGGCGTTGCTGATGAACCAGTTGTCTATGTCAAAAATGACCGAGGAACTTATGGATTAGGGATATTGGTAATCTCTGAGGGAAAGCAATTACTCAATCTAAGTAAGAGGAAATTGCATAAGTTGACTTATGGAAAAGGAGGGGCACTAGCCGAAGATTTCCTTATTCAAGAAGGCGTCCCAACGGCACTAGAATTGAATGGTTCACCAGTTGAGCCGGTGGTATACCTCGTTGATGGTGAGGCTGCATCGTGGTTTTACCGCCATAACCCAAAACGCGACCGTATTGGAAATCTAAACTCCCCTTCAGCACAATTTATCAGCCGCGAGGATATGTTGAAAGAAGAAAATGGCCAATCTATTATTCGTCATGCAGAGAATTGGCATGCTTTGGCTGCAGAATTATCAATGCTCGCAATGGGGCTTGAATTGCAAAACCAACAGGTAGATGAATAATTGCACATATTCGCAGCCACCTCCTTGGCGAAGATGGCTGCCACATAGAGTGACTTTTGCCGTCTCAGCCGCCAAATACACGCACGCAGCGGAACTCAGTGCTTTGCAGGTCGTATGCCGTGAGAGTTGGATTGTGCCTTAGACCTTGGCAAGCGCCGGTTTCCATGGCTATCCATGCGGGGCGCTCATCGTCTAGTAGGACGGGAGAAGGGAAAGGTTCACCCTTCTCGCCGCTAATGCCCGCGGCAGTCTTGATTGCATGAGTGGCTGTGTGACCAAAAATCACTTGGCGGGCAGAGTCGACAGGAGCGTCGTGTTTGTGAAACTCCCCGCGAATAGAGAGCATTTCACCATCAGTTTGGAAATCCATGTCGAGATCAGGTGCGTAGCCCGCATGCACTAGCCGATAATTGTCAAGGACAATTTGACTTGGCAATTGGCGCATCCACATTGTAACTTCACCCATGGCATCACCAGCTTCGTCGCCAAATTTCTTTTCGAAAGAGTCGGTGGTTGTAGTGCCACCATTGGTAGCCCACACTACAATGTCAACACCTGCGCATCTTTTGTTGATTTCTTCATAGGCGCGTATCATCATATCCTCGTGGTTGCCCTTAATGCTGTGAATGTTTGAATTGTCACGGACTATGTCGATGACGCCACATGAGTTTGGCCCGCGGTCTATCATGTCACCTAGTAGCACAACGTGGTCGTTTGGGCCAAGGGCAAGTTTTTCTATGAGGCTTGTCAGTACATTTGCGTAGCCGTGCACGTCGCCAATTACCCATACGTGGTGGCCTTCTGCAAGTGCTTTGTTTAGGCGGTTTTCCAGTTTAATATCTCTCATTTGTAACACCATTTCGTCCATAATTATTCATCCATAATTAACTATCCTCAGCGGTATATAAAGCCGCAATTTTCATTCATTCAGCAAGTAATAATTGCATTATTAACAAATGCAAAAATAAAGTACAGGGGCACTTTACTATTGAAAAAATATTGCTATTTAGTCAAAAAATTAACCTAGAGTTTGAAAATACATAGATGTATTTCATCGAATTATTAATCGCTTTTCATGGCTGACAAACCATTACTTTGTTTCAATTATTCTTCTTTTGCTTCATGCATTTCAGCAATTGCCTTTTCACCTTCATCACTAAACCAACCACCGGTTTGGTAGGTGTCGGTATTGCCGCTTGGCTTCCGGCTCAACTTTTTCTTTGCCTTTTTCTTTGTTTTTTCCTCTGAAACTGTTTCAGCGGCAGTAGATTCATCTTCTTGCATTCCGACTATCTCGAAATTAGAGGGGAAGAGTGCGATAATTGTTCCAGCAATAATCAGCCCAATCCCCCAACCAGGTGAGCCTTGCACGAGTAACATTTCAAGGCCAATAACAACTAGAATCATTCCCCCAAGGTTGGAAATCCAAACCAGTTGCTTGAATGTCCCTAAGGTGACTCCGGAAGTAGTTCCACTCATGCTCTGTGGACCAAATTCTGCTCCGAAACGAATCGGCTTCTCCTCTTCAGACATCTGACTCATGCTCCCCTGTTGGTGTCCGTGTTTGAATAATTCCCTCATAGAAAAATAATAATTCTTGGCAAAATGATACTTCAATTGCTTTGTTACTAATCAAAAGATGTGGATTGAGATTATTAGCGATTAATCATATCAATCGCATCTGTCGGGCAGGCCAAAACACAAAGTCTGCAACCAGTACAAGGGTCTCGCAATATTCTCGCCTTACGATTATTCTCAACCTTCATCAATGCAGATTTCATTTTCTTATCAAACAACTCGATTGCATTGTCATCGCAAACTAAGGTGCACTGGTCACAGCCAATGCATTTGTCCTCATGGACAAATGCTACTGCCGTCTCACCATGTTTTAGGGTTTCATAATGCTCGCCTTTGGCTTCAGCCAAAGTCTTTGCTATGCGCTCTTGCTCGGCTGCTCGACGCTTCTGTAAATCCTCATTTGAGACCACAGTTTACCCCTCCATGTGTTTATTGTGTGGGGCAGTTAGCCTTCAAGTCTATGGTGCAAATAGAATACGTTTGAGAGAGAGGAGTGTAGGTGATTAAACTTCAACTGTTGGCATACTTGCCTCATTTGTCTCTACCGCATTAGCATTGATTGTACCTTTCTTTGCATTTACTTGGTTGGCCAAGAAGGAAACAATGTCAAGGATTTCAATGTCATGGCGTGGATCGCCTTCAAACTTCATGCATTCAAAGTGAGATACGCACTTTGGACAAGATGTTAGGACCAAGTCGGCACCAGTTGCTTGCATTTCATCAAAGCGCTCCATACGGATTGAACGACTGTTTTCGTTACAAGACATCATGCTTGAAACTCCACAGCACAATGCGTCTTCGCCATGGTGTTCCATTTCAACGAGGTCTACGCCTTCAATAGCAGTGACCAAATCTCTTGGCTCGTCATAGATGCCCATTTGTCGTCCAAGACGGCATGGGTCGTGGTATGTAACGGTCAAGCCATCATCGGCCTTGAGATTCATATCGAAGCCTTTCTCAAGTAAAAATTCAGTGGTGTGCATTACCTTGATGCCTTCCAATTCATAATCCTTGGCAAAGGTTCTGAAACACTCTGCACAACTACTGACAAGAGTATCAATTCCACTTGCTTGGAGTTTCTTTTGATTGTAAGCCTTCAATTTGTCAAAGACTTCAGTCATTCCTTGCCATTTCTGGTCATGACCACAGCACTTTAGGAAGTCTCTTCCCAAGTAGGCAACATCCTCACCCATTTCTTCAAACAGAGTAAAGGCAGCGGTTGTGGAATCTCCAAGATTCATCTTACCATCATTGACATGGCTGAAAACCATTTCCTGATCCAAGTAATCTACGCAACCAGGATAGTAACCAATACTTGAGTCAATTGGGTAATCTGCAGTGGCAATGAAGTCATTATCTGCTTCAGCTTCGGCCTCGGCATTAATCACGGCTTGCATGATTGTGTGAGGTATTTCAGCAGCAGGTGCACCACCGACAATCAAATTTCGGCGTATGTCAACATAGGAGTCATAATCAACCAACTGAGGGCAGACATTAGTACAAGCAGAACAGGTCAAACAGGTGAACAAAGGCACACCATCATCTTCGTTATTCCATGTATTGTAAATAATATTCAATTTGTCTCCACCTGTGAATAGTCGCACAGGACATGCACTATCACAAAGGTCACAACCGTAACATTTGTTCATCTCATACTCGTATCCACGGGCCATCTTGCGTAGGATTGTCCACATTACAATACCAACTGTCAATGGTGGAATAAACAAACCGTAAATGAGTTTGGCATCCAATCCTTTGGGATTATGGTGAAAGGTTGGATTATCAACGATTCCATAAGACTCAAGAGTTGGGTTTGAAAGGTTTACCACTTCCCCTGAATTGTCATACAAGAGAAGGGGCTGATAAGCGGCAATAGATACAGATGTAGAAACATTAATGCTCTCGTTTGCCGCAAGTGCACCTGAACTTGCTACGGAGAAAGTCCAGTCATAATCGCCTGAAGGCAAATCAATGGTTGATGCGGCGCACCCATTAATATTGGCTACTTCATTTCCACCGGAATTGGTCAAAACCAAACTTGCGATCATGAATGAAGATGTTGCTATTCCGTCAATCTTTCGCTCTGAAGCGCGGTAATCACAAGCGAGGTCAACTACATAGGATTCCTGTTCATAAGTTCCTTCAATCGCTATTGTTCCACTTAATGAAGTCCCCGAATTGCCACTAAAGATATTTTCTCCCTGTATAGCATTAAGTCCAATATCGGGTTGTTGATGATAATTTGAATCAGAGAAATCAATTAACACTTCTCTTGTTGGCTGATAAATATCCCATTGCAACCAATCGCGAGCAGGTACTACATCATCGGGATAGTCAATTGTAAATTCATTTGCTGAATGAACATGTACATCCTCCGGTTGAGTGCGCATTTTTGCAAGAGTTTCTTCATCTTCCATTGCACCGAAACCACCGGCATCCCAGAATCCATTATCGTATACTGGCCAAGACCAAGCGGAAAGAGCAACAGCGACGATTAGAGCGCCAGCAATTGCTTTTTTACCCATTTGAGGTGAAGCTCTTGCACCGATTCCGTGAACCATGAACCATTTGTAGGCATAATACAATAAGAACCAAATTAGAATACCAGTCATTACCCACGGTATTGAATTGAAAACATCGGCAACCCACGGTTCTCTCACACCACAGACTAAATCCCCGTGGCTATCTAACTTACAATAATCGGCACGGTTTTTGCCGTATAATTCTAGGAAGATGTTAATCGAGAAAACAGAAATAAACCATACGTGAGCCAAATATATTACTCCGGCTGTTGCAAATGCTGGGTCTTCCACGCCGCGCTTTTCTCGTCCACCAAGAAGAGGTGGAAGGGCAAGTACTCCGACCGGAATGCCGGTGATGAATGAACCCCACCATGCTGCACTCCAAGAGATAACAGGCTGGCCGAAGAAGGCGCCAATTGGTCCGGCTGGAATGTTGAACTGAGGCAGATATTCTCCTAAACGAAGGTATCCATAAGAGAATAATACATACCAGTCTGGGAACACGAATCCGGCTTGAGCGAATGGGTCGGCTGGACTGTGTAGAGGTGGCGGAATGAGCCAAGAATAGAATGCTAGGATAGCAATAATTGCACAAAATATCAATGTGTCGCGAAGTGCTTCATGCGGCCAAAGTGGATGGCCGATCATCACGCGCTGACGATCTTCGCCAGCTGATTTTAATTTCTCTTTCTCGGCCATATAGGTGCCGGCGACTTTACCAAAATTTTCTATTAATCCCATGATCACCTACTCCTATCAATGTGGCTCCGCAATTCCTTGAACCCAAACTATGAATAAATGCACAATGATTAGTGAAGTAACAACAACTGGAAGAATAAAGACGTGAATAAAGTACATTCTAGTTACAGTTCCAGGGGTAAGGCTGGTTCCGTTGAACATACCTGTTGCCGCCCACTTTCCAATGAGAGGAGTTGAGTTTGCCATGTTAATTCCAATTGTTGCAGCACCAAAGGCGAGGCTATCCCATGGGAGAAGGTAACCTGAGTAACCGAAGAAGATGGTGAAGAACATGAGGGCAACGCCGATTAGCCAGTTTAACTCGCGTGGGTTGCGGTATGCGCCAGTGAAGTATACACGACACATATGCAAGAATACAGATGCTACCATAAAGTGAGTTGCCCAATGGTGAATTGAACGGATAATATATCCGAATGGTAATTCTAACATTATGTATTCCATGCTGGCATAAGCAGGGCTTGGGTCGCCTTCGCCACCAGGAACATAATAAATTCCAAGAACTGTTCCGGTTATTACAAGAATAATGAAGGCGAGGAAGGAGATACCGCCAAGACAATACAAGGGATACCAGTACCAAATGATACGGAGTTTGTATTTCTCAGCGTGAGTCATTGGCATTTGTCGGTGGACATTATAGTAAGCCTCGCGTGACATTGACCAATAATCCTGTAATCTAAAGCGGGTGTCTAACCAAGAAAATACCCACAAAAATAATTTCTCGGCCAAACCCATTTTCCCAGTTGATTCAACCGCCCGAAGAATGTCACGGCGCGGCATATCTTCGCTTTCTTTACGAAGTGTAAAGGCGATGATAATTATTACAAATGCTATAAAAAACCAAAGTGTAAAGAATAAAGCGCTCATAATTAATCACCTCAGTCACAGTATGTCAACCAATCCAGATAATCTGGGATCCCTTCTATTGCATCCGCGTTGATTGCCACGGGGATGATAGGTAATCCTACGGGTGCTGGGCCGCCAGTTCGGCGGATTCCTGCGTAGGTGAAAGTAGAACCATTGGAGCGGTTACGGTTGGTATTTGCTTCCAATGCGGTTGGGTCAAAACGACTGGAGTGGCAGATACAGAATAATTTACTGCCGCCGCCGTCTCCACCGCCGCTTGCCCAAGAATCTTCAGTTGAACTGTTGTCAACAAGTTGCCATCCGGGAATACAACAAAGGTGAGGGCAGCGACTGAAAACCATGATGATGTCGTCACTTGGCATGATTCGAGCATCCATATCAACCATATCCTCAAAGTGTCCGATGTATTTGCCAGTTGCGTCATATCCTTCCAATAGTTGGAAACGAGGTTTGTTACTGACAAGGGGAGTTCCGGCATTTGCAGAATGGGGTACAAAGGTGACATTTACGGGCAGACCATTCCACACGCCCTGTGCGCCAGACATTCCGGTTGCGGATTTTTCTGCCTCAGCAACGAAATCACTCTTCTTCATTCCCTGCAAGTGCATTGCACCATACCATGCGGTATCTTCACGACCTTTTGCCCAGTATTTCACCTCGGTATCTCCGCCACTGCCGCCGCCACCTGGCATTAGCAAGGAGGCGAAACCAAGAGCCCCCACAGATGCAGCAAGCACACCGGCTGCTGCACCGAAACCATAGGTCAAGAATTGTCTGCGATTTAGAGTCTTGAAATTAGCGGAAATGGAATCCTTAGATTCGCTACCTGGTGCAGGTCGAAGTTTGTGTTCTGCCATAATAATTCACCTCAAACCTTGTACTCCACCCAGTCTTTCTTATGCTCAGGAATATATTTATTTCGGCGATACTTAACGATTATTAGGTCGGGAAGAACCCACTTCATGTAAACTATGCCCATCATGACTAGAGTAGTGAAAGCCATCCCAAGATGGTAGGATAATTGTTGCTGGTCCCAGTGATGGAACAAACCATAGAGCATTGAACTTGACCAATACAAAGTCCAAAACATTCCCCACAAAAAGAAGACGATTACCAATGCACTGCCACCACTCGGTGCGAGTGAGGCCTTGACAATTGTTCCCGCATCTACTGGGTTGAATACGCCGTGATCTACTGCTGCAAGGTAAGTATCTTCATCGAGATCTACTCCTTCTAGAGCCTTACGAGCATCCTCAACTGAAACTTTGCCGCTAGCAACTTCATCCAATAATTTGGAGATAGTGTCTCTTGCCATTACTGATCACCTCGGCGCATTGTCTTGTAACGAAGACGCAATAAATTAGTACGCCCCTTGTAAGATGTTGAGAAACCATAACGCAGCAACAATCCGCTGAATACGATGGCCATGATGACCGCATTGAAACCTAGAAGGCCGAGCCAGTGGGCACGGAAAGGTGCACCCATATCATGGAGGTTAACATGGCCTTCATCAGCAGCAGGAGGCTCGACATTTCCATCGCCTGCAAAGATAGTACGGGTTCTACCATTATCTTCTGCAGTTTCAGAGAGGGGGAATGAAAGAGTGTTCCATAAATCAGTTGGCCCATTTTGATGGTCGCCATCAACGCTATTTCCAGTTACCCAAAAGAAAACATCACCGCTACCAGTTGCCGGTGCAGTCCAAGTAATGCTCCAAGTGCGTTCCGCAGAAGTTGCCCCTGAAGATTCATGAACTAGAGTAGTGGTATCATCCTCCCAGTTACTCATAGCAGATTCATCTCCTTCGCCTGCGGCTAATATGCCATCACTGACGCGCATTGAAAATCCAGCAGTATTTGAGTGGGTGTCGGCAGTTGGCCCGCCAATGATTTGAATTGAGAAGGAGTAAGTTTGACCGGCAACCCAATTGTATGGGATATCAATTGCAAGAATTTGTACGGCATTTGTCGGAGCGCCACTGTGGCACAAGCAGCCCTCTTGAGCAACATCGCCGATTTCCGAACCTGCATTGGATTGTGTGCCTCCAATCCCCCCGGAAAAAGCCATTGTTTGGGCTGGAATAAGGAGGGTGAGGGCAATCAAAAGCCCAAGACCGATTCGCTGAGAAATGGTACTTCTGCGCATGGGCTCACCTACTACGCTTTGGCCGACCGACATTAGCCCAATAAACGTTATTCCCCGAACAATACGAAGAGTTGCAAGCAGTACGGCATTCAGGCACATCCAGCTGCCATTTACATACCTCAGCGCTTGCGAGTAAAGTATCCTCAAACTACTGGATAATTATGTAGTAAAATTGAAGGGAAAATAGTGTAGTTGGATTTCCTATTATGACTTACGAAGTGGGAGGTTGGACGGTCGCTTATTCCAAATCGCCCAAGTGCCTGTTGCAGAAGCAATTACGCGGCCGTTTTGGTTAACAACTTCGCCGGCAAGATGAGCAACATTTCGCCCGCGGCGAGCAATTCTTCCAGAAGCAATTAGATGGTCGCCGACTTGTCCGGCATCGAGGAAATTAACATTTAATGCGGTTGTAGCACACCATTCTTCTAATTTGAGAGTAGAAACTAATGCACCACCCAGAGCCATGTCGAGAAGCATTGTAGTAAGCCCACCATGCACTACTCCGCCTTTATTGGTATGTTCTTTTGTTACCACCACTTGAACGCTAACCTTCCCTTGATTCCAACTATGTGGCTCAATCGCCATCGCTTTGGCAATTCCCGAAAACTCCGGAGGTTGACTAAATGGAGATGTAGGAGGTGGAGTATCCCCTGCAGAGTTTGTTTCGTCGTTTGCCATACATCTCACTCCTCGATTAACCCAACAACTTTTACCAAAATACGCTTTCTCCTTTGGCCATCAAATTCTGCATAATGTATCTGCTCCCAAGGGCCTAAATGAAGCCTGCCATTTTGCACAGGCATTGTAACCTGATGTCCAAGAAGTTGCCGCTTTAGGTGAGCATCACCATTGTCTTCGCCAGTCCGATGGTGACGGTATTCAGCACCATTATTGCCGTCTAGGCCACCAAATGGAGCGACCCTTTCAAGCCAATCCATAATGTCCTCATGCAAGCCGTATTCAAGGTCATTTACATAGACGCTGGCGGTAATGTGCATTGGATTTACAAGAACTAAGCCATCTGTGATTCCGCTTTGAGTTATGATTTTTTGAACGTCTTGAGTGATTGGTGTGATCATCCTTCTCTTGGGAGTTTCCACCCACATTTCTTCCACATAAGTTGCTGCTGCGCCGGTTACTAACTTCCCCATATAGAGTAGGGGGGAGGCGAGAGGTTGTATTGCTTGCGCCACAGGTGCAGCGATAATTTACTCATTGAAAGAAAGCAAGAACGGTATAAAATTATTGATTCAATAACCGGTATACTGCTTTTCTTCCTTTTTACCAAATAATGAACTATTGTCCAAGCCATTATTCGCAACCATTAGCGGTATTGCAACCAATACACCACAAATCGCACTGCACATCACCGAAATTCCAATACCTATTCCAGCGACTAATCCTCCGGCGCCGGCTAGAATATCTGCTTCTTCCTGAGTCATATCTCCATCTTCAACCATTTGGATGGTAAGATCTGGCAGCATGGACATTGAAATAATATTAACGACCATGCCAATTCCAATTAGTACCCAAGCCAAATGAATCCCCTTTTTCTGAAAATTTAGCACTTGTACTCCAGCGAAAATAATTCCTACACCAGTAAGGGTTGAAACCACCATGAGGAATAAGTAGAAGGTGCCAAAATGGGATTGAGAAAGGACTGAAAAAATACCGTCAAAGGCGCCAATGACACCCCAAATGATAATAAAAATTCCCATCACTTTTGCTGCCGAACTCGGCGGTCCTACCATGAGTACCTGCCCATATGGATTCACTCCCATCTGTTGTTGGACATTGCCGAGAATTACTGTTTGAGCACCGACCATTGGTTGGGCAACTGGCTGGGCAACTGGCTGACCGGCAGGTTGGGCGGTAGATAGAGTGCCCCCCATTACTACTGATTCGGGAGTGGAGAGCGTAGGTTCGGAGGCCACAACAGGGGATTCTGAAATAACACTGTCATGAATATTCTGAGTGATATTGTCGGCGACTTGTGCTTCATCTGCAGCACTAGTTTGAGGTTCAGCGGTAGCACTAGCTTGCTCTATTGCCACTTTAGCGGCTTCAGCAATTGCAGTAGCATCAAAGGTATCAAGTGGAGCCGCATCGGAGCCATCGTCGTCCTGCATATTACACCGGAATGGGTGTTTGCTCATAGAACCTACTTATTCTTGAGAGGTGAAAATACTCTTTACTATTCCATCAATAAATGCAAGGCATCAAGAGTGACCAACCCTTCGGGATATTCGTAGGAGGAGGTTTAACAGTTATGCCGACAGATGTATTACTGGTTTACAAAAAAACCTTTGAAGCAGTTCATGATGAGGCACTAGACTCGCTTAGCCAAGTCTTAGATGCGAAAGTTGAGGGCGGTGAAGTCCGCCTCGACATGGTTGCCAGAGAACAAGTTTGCCGAGCCGATTTTATTGGTAGAGATTTGGTAATCGTACTCGGTGGCGACGGAACATTGACCTCAATCTCACATAATATAGATTCCACTACTCCTGTGATGGGAGTAAACTCTCACCCTAGAGAGATGGACCCCGATGGAAGTTTTGGTTTTTTTATGGATTCGGAAGTTTCAACTTTCAGAGAAAACTTAGAGGCAGTATTGAATGGAGAGGCAATTGAAAATGCATTACCAAGGTTACAAGCGACCATTACTTCAACAAGCGGAAATAGGATAGTATCTGATCCTGCTTTGAATGACCTTTTGATAGCCAATACCCACCAATATGCTCCCTCAAAATACCGAGTGCAGCGAGGCGATATGGATTTAAAACAATTGTCCTCAGGAATTCTATTTTCAACTTTTGTTGGTCAAGGCGCATGGTTTCGCCATATTGCGAATATTGAAGGGATAAAATTTGCACCTACAGAAATCGATAGCCATTATTTAGTAGTTTCAAGAGACTTAAATCGAGCTGAACGTGAACTTCATCAAGAAGCACATATCGCCTGGACTAGTGAAACAACTGTAGTTATCAGCGATATGCATCGTGGCTATGTCGTACCAGATGGATGGGATGAATATCACTTTAATCGCGGGGCGAGCATTAGTGTTAATCTCAATGGTCCAAAGTTAAACCTACTGACATTCAATGGTAAAATTACCGACAAAATGGCACATTTAATCCAATGAAATTGGTTTGTTTTCTGTTAAGTGACTTGTAGTGCACCAACGTAGTATATTGGCGGTGTAAAAAGTAAAGTGCTATGGCGATAAAAAAGTTGGAACGGGAGCACGCTAGCGTGCTCCCGCCCCGGTTTTCTTAGGAGGTGATCCATCTGCAGGTTCCCCTACAGATACCTTGTTACGACTTAACCCTCCTTGTCGAAACCAGGCTCGAATGCGCCATAAAGCGCAGCCTCACCCAATCCCAACTAAGATGGTTTGACGGGCGGTGTGTGCAAGGAGCAGGGGCATATTCACCGTGCCATTTTGAGACACGATTACTACGGAATCCAGCTTCATGAGGGCGACTTACAGCCCTCAATCCGAACTATGAATGGGTTTCGGGATAGCTCCGCCTCTCGGCGTGGCTTCCCATTGTCCCATCCTTTGTAGCGCGCGTGTAGCCCAGGACATTCGGGGCATACTGACCTACCGTTGCCCTCGCCTTCCTCTGACTTCGCGCCAGCGGTCTCCTCATAGTGCCTCAATTCGCGAGAACTGAGTAGCAAATGAGGATGAGGGTCTCGTTCGTTATCTGACTTAACAGAACGCCTTACGGTACGAACTGACGGCGGCCATGCACCACCTCTCTGACAATCCGACAAGCTCATTACGCTGGTCTTCATTTGACAGTCGGCCCTGGTGAGTTTTCCGGCGTTGAATCCAATTAAACCGCACGCTCCTCCCGTTGCAGTGCTCCCCCGCCAATTCCTTTAAGTTTCAGCCTTGCGACCGTACTCCCCAGGCGGTGTACTTAATACCTTCGCTCCGACAATGCACATTCACGAAAAATATGCAACATCTAGTACACAGCGTTTACGGCTAGGACTACTCGGGTATCTAATCCGTTTTGCTCCCCTAGCTTTCGTTCCT
>JABIHC010000089.1 GCA_018649825.1 Methanobacteriota archaeon | reverse complement strand
GAGGTATTATTCATCCCCGTAGGAGGGATACTCATGACTGAAATTGATAGCCTTCACTCCGAGGGTTATTCTACAGTAGGTATTGGAAGCCAATTAAAAATTGAGTGAGTGAATTATTTGTGAATATATCACAATACCTTTTGTGAAATCCTTTCCTTCAAAATCAAGCGGTGGAGTCAAAAGCAAAGTGCCCCACGCCTGTTTCAGCGGGCTTGTGGTATAGGGGTTATTACGTCGCCTTTACAAGGCGAATATCACCAGTTCAAATCTGGTCAGGCCCACTCTTTTTATTCTTAGCGTAAGTTTTGACGATTTTCAAGCAAGGCACTAACCTCAAGAACAATCACCTACTCCATCAACCAATGGATGAGTCTGCGGCAGTATTAGCAGCCCGCCTTTCAAGGCGCTTGCTTAGAAGAAAATCCACCATAGCAGTTGTTGAATCATGCACCGGTGGGCTTCTGGCAAGTACATTAACCGATATCAGTGGAGCAAGTAAATGGTTCACACTTGGCTGGGTCACATACTCAAATAAAGCAAAATCCGATCAACTTGGAATTGATATCAATTATATCGAAAAACATGGAGCAGTCAGCACCCAAGTTGCCTCAGCACTGGCTGAAGGAGGACGCTTGAAATCTTCAGCAGACCTTGTGATTTCTGTCACGGGAATCGCCGGACCAAGAGCCGATGAGAGCAAAAAGGAAGTCGGGCTTGTGCACGTCGGAATCTCTACCGCTGATGGTAAAAGAGTGAAGCAAGCAGTTTTCGGTGGAAATAGAGCCGAAAATAAAGATGCTTTCGTTACCTTCGCCCTATATACTGCAATTGAGCAGTGGGATAAACTTCGAGACCGAGATACAAAAATAGAAGAAAAGGAGCAACGAGAACGGGAAATTGAGGAGGATGAAATGCGCTTGGCCGAGAAAAAGAAAGTACTTGAAGAAGCAAAAGCAACAACCTTGGCACCTTGGCAAAATGAAGTATGGCTCGAAAATGATAGGCAAAATAGTGATAATTCTGTGGGGGAAGAAGTTGATTGGGACAACTCACAGAAAGATTGATTTGGCAATAATAAATATTTCAATTCCACCCAGCACTTTAAGGACGGTCGCACAGAACCGTGATACATGGTAGGGGCTAATCGCGCTGAAATCCTCCGCCAGTGCCGCAAACAAGGCATTCTAATCACTCGTTCTTTCTTTGACAATTTGGCGGAATTTGAAGACCCAATGGCGATTTTGCGAGGCGCTCAGGAATTCAACATTAGCGGAGTCCTTGACAAAAACCATTTGCAATTATTGGCCAAGTTGGTTCCGAATAACAACTCTCAAACTACCGTAAATGCTTCCATTGAACCGACAAAAATTGCATCCGCTACAATAGTTTCTAAGGCTGAACTTCAAATGCCCGATATTGCTGAAAAGACCCCTTTTTCACAACCGACTCTAAATGCTCAAAATGTTGAGGTAAATCATCCTCCTGTCAAAATAAACGCATCACTGAATGTTGAACCAAGCCCTGCAAGAAAGGAGATTAGAGCGCGGACTATTGCACCAATGGTCAAGCCAGAACCGCTTGCCCCTCATATCTTGAAAGGATTGCAGAATTATGACATTGCGGATTTCCCGATGATTGCATCAGATGTTGATATTGATATGAAAATACATTTTGACATCACGGGAAATAGTATAACTGAAGGAAAAATGAATGACATTAATTCTTGTTTTTCAAGCCGACTGGATAAGATAAGGAAAATGATTGTAGCAGGCGGTGAAATGCCATCAAGAGTAACAAATATCAATCAACTATTGGCCGACCGGAATGCATTCACAGGAAGAGAAAATGTTGCTTGTGCAATCGGACTTGTCAATGAACCAAGAAATACAAAAAGAGGCCATTTGATTTTTGAATTAGAGGACAACACGGGATCTACTACCTGCTTATTGCGTAAGGACGAGGATGACCCCAACCCGATAATTTCC
This sequence comes from Methanobacteriota archaeon, assembly GCA_018649825.1. Taxonomy (GTDB): domain Archaea; phylum Thermoplasmatota; class Poseidoniia; order Poseidoniales; family Poseidoniaceae; genus PSPT01. Next base: position 7,641 of record JABIHC010000089.1, on the reverse strand, counting down.
CACGGACTTATGCCAGACGATGTAATTGGCGTAGCAGGAACTTTCAGCAATACAGGTGACCTTTTTTATGTTAATGACCTGTTTTTCCCTCCTCTCAAGAGAAGAAAGAGAAAGAATTCACCCGAAGCACAAGTAAGCGTTGCCTTCCTCTCAGACATACATGTAGGCAGCAAGACCTTCCTCGAAGCACAATGGCAAAAGATGGTGCAATGGTTCCATACCGACCCACTTGCAAAAACGATAAAATATTTTGTCCTAAGTGGAGATTGTGTCGATGGGGTTGGCATTTATCCTGGACAGGATAAGGAATTATCAATTCCAGATTTGTTTAACCAATATGATGAATTTGCAAGACTACTGCATCTACTCCCCGATTGGGTTGAATGCATAATGCTGCCTGGAAACCATGATGCGGTAAGACCAGCAGAACCACAACCTGCGCTTGAACCAGATATTCAACAATCATTCAATGCTACACATTTCGTAGGCAATCCTTGCGATTTCTCACTACATGGTGTTAGAATTCTCTCTTATCATGGGAAAAGCATTGACGATTATGTTTCGGGAATGCGAAATGTAACCTATTCTAACCCAGTACAAGCTATGCGAGAAATGCTGCAAAGACGACATTTAGCACCACAATGGGGAGGGAAGACTCCACTTTCCCCCGAACCAGAGGACAATTTGGTAATCAATACGGTACCAGATATTTTTGTCACCGGACACGTACATGGCCATGCTTGTGTTGATCATAAGGGAACGACTTTGGTTTGTTCATCTACATGGCAGGATCAAACCTCATACCAACGAATGCTTGGTTTCCAACCAAAGCCTTGCATTTTGACGGTGGTAAATCTCGGAACTCATATGACTGCAAATATTCCATTCGCTTGATGTGAAGAAAATTGCCGAAATCGGCAAGGAAAAAGGGGATTTCTCGAAAGTGGATGAAACGAGGAAGCAAGGACCAAGCGGAGAATAGTCCGGAGAACAATCATTATTCGTTTGTAGGGAATGTTTCTCCATTGAAAATGTGAGGCCAAAGCAAGCGCAAATCCTTCTCAAAGACAATTGGTACACCGGCAGTTGAAAATCCTTCAATGCAACGGTCTTGGCTCGGGTTGAAAGCGATAAATTGAGACCCTTCTACTTTCATACTAAGGTCTGGAAGGCTATTGCCAACTGAAATAACATCACAACCTTCTATTTCATGCATGGCCATCAGTCGAGTAATTACTTCTCCTTTCTTGGAGCCAACGACTCTTACAATACCATCATCAAGAAGCCAGCCTTCATCTGAAAAACTCAAACCATTTGCTATCCAATCATCAGCCTTCAGCATAGAAGCAATGGCTCCAACAAATACATCAACTCCTGCTGAGACAATTGCAATGAATATCCCTTGTGCCTTTAGCGATGTGATTAACTCTCTTGCTCCTTTCATCATCTTAATTCCTTGGTATGCGCGGAAAATATCATCCTTATGAATTTCGGCCTGCACTGATTTCCATAGTTCAATATCGCTTTGCATAAATTGCTGGTCTGTAATTTCTTCATTCAAGTAGGCCAAATAATTCACTTGATTATCGGTGCCAAAATGATTGTGTAAGGACCGCCATGAGGACACTGAATCAACCAATACTCCATCGCAATCAAATGCAACTAAACGTATATTCAGAATAATTCCCTCCAAATGACAATTAGGAAATAATGTGCGATGGGCAAAAAGACACAACCAAGCAGCAAGTGCTATTTGTTCCGAAAGGCATTTCCCTATTCAATGCTATGGAAAACATTAGTCAAACTATGTTGAGTATTTAAAATAAAAAAAAAGAAGGGGAAGTAGGCCCCCGAGACCCGCAGGTCTCGGAGGCCCACGCCTCCTTTGCCCGACTTTGCAGCCGGTATTAACCAGTGATTATCTTACAATAATCAGACAAGTCCACGGAACTCTTGGAGGACAGATGCACTGCCGATTCCAGGAGAGTAGCGAACGGTTACGTCAACATTTTGGATTTTGTCGCCATTTGAATCGTGAGATCCGATGACGATAAAGTCTCCAACACCGAAGGTTGATTTACAGTTTTCACCTTGGTCATCACAGTCTACGTTGTCAGCAAAGGTCACAGTAATTGGTGCTGCGACATCTCCTGGTACGTTAGATACTACGAATCCGTAGGTTGTCTGGTTTGCTAGGCTGGTTTCATAGAAACCGCCATCCCAAGTAACTTGGATGATAACCGCTTGTGTAGCCAACTCGGTCTTTGCTGAGGTGACTTCAAGAGTCCAGTATCCAGTACTTACATCGGGTTCGTGTTCAACGACCTTCATACCAATACGAGGTACAGTCTTAGCATCAGTGTTAGCTAAATCACTAGCCCACACATAAATGACACCAGACAATACAACTGTAATAGCAACCATCAAGATAGTTGCAATAACTGGGCTGACTGCAGATTCATCATCTTCCATTTCCTCGACATCTTCCTCTTCATCACGGCGTCCGGATGCTGCAAGAGCACCGACGAACATTCCAATAATACTGACCATTACAATGCTTGGAGCAAAGGAAGGTACAGCAGATGCACCGATTAGGCTTACACGCTTTGGCAAGTCATCATTTGCATCAAGAGTACCGGCTTGGGCATTACTTGTATACATGATATTGTTGCTGAAGTTGCTGTCTTCCAAGAATGGACGACGTAGGGATGTTCCTGCGTGCTTACCAGGACATGACCAAGCGACTGTTAGTTGATTGTCACAGCGGTGTGCCGGTGGTGAGTCAGCAATGAAGTCAGATGGAGTTACATCTGCTGGTGCTGGACAGACACTGTTTACACAGGTCATTACGTCAACACGGACATAAACTGCTGTTGTTCCAGATTCGATCATTACTTCGTCGCTGTATACTTCAATAGTTTCTCCCATTGCAGGTGGTTCAATAAACTGAATTTCTTGAACTTCATCACCAGTAGTGTGGCCGTTGGACCAGAATTCAACCTTGAGTAGGTGGTCGTACTTGTATGGTGGGTCATCTCCTTCGTGCACAAGATCAACTGAGACCGGAACTTCAGTACCAGGCATGATATGTTGTACGCCGTGGAAGTCAAATCCAGAAACTACATCAAAGTAGTAATCAGGTACTGGCTCAGGAATATTCTTTACCTGAATGTACAAGAGTACTTCATCGCCTTGTTGTGTGTATGTTGCAGTATCATAACCGTAGTTAGGTGTGTGAGCAGGTGCGGTTGCAGTATCGTTTAGATACATACGGATAGCACAGTAATCTCCACCTGTTGGGCGAGTTTGGTGTATTCCACCGTCATCAAGATAATCAATTTGCTCAGGAGGTGCAGTTGTTGTCGCATCAGGTATTAGTGTGAACGCAATGTCATCATCTGTTATGCTGATGTCAGAGAAGTAGTTCTGCCAAACACAATTGCTAGTACTCTCGAATTCCCAAGATAGTTCGCTATCCAAGTGGTCGTTATCATCCTTCATTTCTGAAAGGTCAAAGGTTAGGTTATCTGTAGACATATCGTCTTCCATGACGATTAGACGCCATGGTAGAGCCACACTTGTTCCATTACCTGCAGTAATTACCTGTCCACTTTGGTGGTCATAGTCTAATACTTCAGGAGCATCGTTGACTGGGTTAACGCGGAAGGTAACCGGTACTGGGTACGCATCGTTGAAGGTCCAACCATAGATGTCCACACCGAGTAGTGGGTGGATATAACTAATTGGGAATGCATCAGTTCCGTCATCACTTAGAGTCATGGTAATTGCACACTCTCCTCCAAGTTCATTTGCTTGGTTCTCAGTAATAACCAGTACATTGTTGGTTACATCTACTGAGATTGCATTACAGGAAGAAGGTACGCTAGCACCCCATGTGTAAACTTGAGGTTGTTCATTTGCTTGATCCGTTACGAAACTACCAGGCGTGTTTGCAGCACTGCCGAGTGGGATGGTCAGAGAACCGAATCCTTCATCAGCTACATTTGGATTTCCTGCAGCATCAGATACGAATACAGGGAGTCCATCTGTTCGTCCAGTGTTCCAAATAATTGGTGCGTCGTTGATTGGTAGAATGATAACGGTTAGAATACCGACATCAGTTAATCCATGTCCGTCAGTCAATGTTAGGAATACTGTGTAGTATCCGAATTGATTTGCGTTAACAGATAGATTTACGAGGTGGTCATCTCCAATTGGCATATCCCAGTCAGTAACTCCATCACCATCAAGGTCTACAGGAATAGTCATTCCTGTTACACCCCATTGGTTGTAATTCAACAATGTGGTTGGAGCCATTGCTGGGTTTGGATGGTCGGCAATTTGCCAGCCCATGTTAACAGCAGAGGTTTGCATGTCTACACCGTATCCAGTCAATGGAATTATTTGCATTGGCATGTCTTCGAATCCTACCATGTAGCCAGTTCCAGTTAGATTGTTGCCGGTTGTTGTGACAGTAACGAAACTTGGCGAAGCAATGAATGGACATGCTCGCTCAATGGTTAGAGATTCTGCAACATTTGTGCTCATGTTGATATCAGAAATTGTTCCCCAATCTTCCGCACATGGTGCGTCAGCAAGGACCATTACATCGTATTCCTTAGGATCTGTTGGTGTGCTGCTTCCAACGAAACTGCGGTAAATCAACTGGTAATCTGTTAGAGAACCGTCTCCAAGGTCATCTTGGTTTAATGTAACCTCAATTGGTGTTACCAATGTTTCAGTTCCACTACCGGTGATTGTCTGAGATGGGTGGATTGTTTGGATGTCAACAGAAGTTTCATCTTGAACAATTCCCATTAATCGGACAGTATCAGCAGGGGAGCCGAGACAGGTCCATGGTATCTTAAACTCGGTGTCTGTATCTGTGCTGTCACCAATTGTTGCAGCCATTGCAGTACAACTTGCAGAATTCTCATTGAATGTTGAAGTTGCGATGTTGTAGGACTTTAGACCCCATGTGTTTGTTGAGTCACCGTCATTTGGTGCATCTGAACCATCTTCAGCCCATAGGACGTGGTCAGCACCGAATGGTAGGTTGTGTACACCATACCAATCTGCGGTGGTCGTTGAACCACCATTTGTGCTATCAATATAGATGAACAGGTCACCAGATGCCATGTCTTCGCCGGTTACAGCCACATAGAGATTCTGAGAATCCCATGTTACCATCAAATCATTTGTGCCATCGCCAGACATTACACCAGGCATAGCATCATCAGATGGATTGAGTGGGTTACCTAACCAATCACCCATGTCACCGTTAGGTGTCATGTAGTTAGTACGGAAGGATGGGCTGACATATGCTGCCTTTGCACCATCGGTTGACTTAATCATCATTCCAAGGTCAGCTGCGGGTGTTGCAGCAGTTCCTGCGTCGTAGTCTTCATTTCTGTCAGAACTGAACGATAGCAAGTTAGCCTCATGGATAACAGCAGTTGAATCCAAGATTAGTGATCCTGGGTCAAGAGTGTTACCAACAGAGGTAATAACTGAATATGCTCCTGCATTGATTTGAGTTGTTACTGCTCCGCCATTGCGTGAGGTTGCTGAGAAGGTAATATTTTCAAAGCTACCCTCTGCGCCACCGATTACATATAGTGCAGTTCCACCTTCTGCATTTCCACCATTCCAGCGGAAGTCAGTTCCATCAGTGTAAACACCGTATCCTGCCTTTGTGCTGAGGTTGGTTAAGTCAATACTTCCACCATTTGCGAGGTATAATCCTACACCTACTGATTCGTTAGCCTTGACGAATGCTCCGTCCGAGGACACATCGACATTGCTGAGTTCAACCGCATAAGTGTCTCCTATTAGAGAAGCATCTCCAGATAAGTCTAGAGCGCCGCCACTTTGGCTATGAGCAACTGTGAATCCACTCACACTTGTTCCATCAAGTGAAATATCATCGTTATTGCCAACTACATTTAGTCCAACAGAGGTAAAGCTTGAGCTGCTACCACTAGTTACTATGATTTTACCAAACATGAATGGGTGAGTAGCACAATGATACTCATATGTTCCAGCAGTAGTGAAAGTGTATGAGAATGTACTTCCCAAATTCATTCCAGTGCCTGAACTTTCGAACAGAGGTGAACCAGATGAAGTATCGTTACTTGTTACAGTGTGTGTAGCACCGTTGTAATACTCTTTGGCTCTCCATCGAACTGTGTCGCCTTCGCTAATCGTTAGATTCTGTGGGTCGTAGTAGGAGGCCATGACATCAACAGACCATGAGTTGGTACCTGCTCCTCCGGTACCGCGTAGATCTGAACCTGTATCATCAACATCACATCCGTCAACAACCATTGCATTCATTACAGTTGAAATGTCGTTGTTTCCAGTTGTTAGAGTAGATGCACCACAGTCTTCAGCCCAAATTCCGATTGCACTTGGTGCAGTTCGTCCACTACTTGTGGATATTGAGTTACCAGTTACGCTCAATGATTGTCCTGAACGGATACCATCAATCATGATACCGCCGTCAGAGTCAACGAGAGTGTTGTCGGCAATTGAACCATATCCATTCAATGTGTAAATACCTGGGTGAGCGTCGTTTTTGTCACCAGCAATAATATTATTCTTAACATCGTAATTTTGAGTTCCTCTTAGATATATTGGATTGGCTCCTGATGTGAATGTATTACCATCAACTATTAGACCAGTTGTAGATGTACTCTGACCATATACATGGTAATGAGGTACAGTGCTACCGCTGAAGGTATTTCCTGATACTTCTACATCGTCACCATAGGAGAAGTAGAACCATATTGAAAGACTACCTGTGTCTACGAAGTCGTTGCCGGAGATTACAGAGTCATCTGGACCCCATACGCTTTGCGAGAACCCATATGAGTAAACAATATTTCTCATCATGATTGCCACAGGGCATCCAGAAATTGTGTTGCCCTTGATAGAAGCTTCATGAATACCACTGTTTACGATACACATTTCTTCAAAGAAGAAAGAAGTCTTCGCCGCTCCAGGCCCACCCATTCCACGAATTAGTATGTTATCCTCAACCACAAAGTGATCTGGATCCCAGTTCGAATTTTCTCGGCCGGCAGCAATACTGCTTAATCCGACGATAGTACTGTTTGTTACCCATGGATTGATATCCGACCATGCATAATATCCGATGTGGATACCAGTTTGTGTGCCATCATATTCAGACAAAGAGATAACAGTAGTATTGTTCATGTAAAGATGCGAGTTGTATGGAGAGGTTGCAGTCCAGCGTTGATTATTGTAATAGGTGTAAGAACCGGTTACAATAATTGTGGAATCATTCCAAGTATTCTTTGTGGAACTACTTGAATCTGAACCAATATACATGAATGGTACGTCAACCATAATGGTCTTTCCAGACATGTCCTTCGGCGTAGCGCCAAAGTATCCATACTCCTTTGCTCCGTTGGAGTAGGTCTTGATACCATTGGTTCCGCTTACATAACAACCGCCTAGCATCTGATACGAGGTTGAAGTATATCCATAACATACACGATGAAGTACCATATCAGAACTGGTCATAGCCATTACATCTGTACTTGATGAAGTGTTGCTTAGAGCAACTGCTTGTGACTTGTAACGGTAATCCATAACTGATGAGGTATGTTCTACCTT
>JABIHC010000158.1 GCA_018649825.1 Methanobacteriota archaeon | reverse complement strand
GTAATTACCATCTGGGCGACACTGTTTTCCACCGATATAGAATTTAGTCGTGCGGTTTACGATTGAATCTTGCTGATCTAAAGAAGTTCCCCTCGCGCCTTCCGAGGGTGATGTTTGGACTTGAGATTGGCTTTTATGAATCATATATTCTCTCTGAGATTTCTCATTAGAGGAGGGTTTGCTACGCATATAAGCCCACAAACCTTCAATTCCTCCTTCGCGACCAAATCCTGATTCACGATAACCGCCAAATCCAGAATTAGCATCAAATTGATTTGTGCAGTTTACCCAAATTGTACCGGCTTTAATTGATCTTGCAACTTCCAAGGCCGTATCAATATCTTGACTCCAGACACTTCCTGCCAAGCCATAACGAGTATTGTTTGCCAAGGCAATTGCTTCGGATGGTGACCTAAATGTGAGAGATACTAACACTGGACCAAAAACCTCCTCCTGTGCAATAGTTGAGGAAGGAGCAACATTGGAGAAAAGTGTAGGAGGGAAGAATAAACCCTCCTGGGGCAAGGGATTATCTGCTTGCCACATTTCAAGTCCTTCGGCTTCTGCTTCTTTGCACATTTTGGCTATCATTGCAAGTTGGCTCTCATCAACAATAGCGCCCATATCAATTGCTTTATCCATTGGATTTCCTAAGCGCAATTTGCTCATCCTAAGGCGTAATTTATCATGAAATTTCTCGGCAATGTTTTCTTGAACCAATAGGCGTGAACCTGCACAGCATACTTGACCTTGGTTAAACCAAATTGCATTTACAAGGCCCTCTACTGCAGAATCAATATCTGCATCTTCAAAGACAATATACGGGCTTTTACCACCCAATTCTAAGGTTAACCCTTTGCCAGTTCCTGCTATTGCATTGCGAATAATTCTACCTACGCCAGTTGAACCTGTGAAGGCAACCTTGTCAATTCCTTCATGCTCAACAATTGCTGCACCAGTACGTCCATCTCCAGTAATAATGTTCAGTACCCCTTGTGGAAGGCCAACAGACCTACATATCTCTGCAAATGCTAAGGCAGAGAGGCTAGTATATTCTGCTGGTTTGAGAATTATCGTATTACCTGCTGCCAAGGCCGGAGCGATTTTCCAAGATAACATTAGAAGAGGGAAATTCCAAGGAATAATACTACCGCACACACCAATTGGTTCATGGTTGGGATGGGTTTCATCCATTATTTGTGCCCAACCTGCATGATGATAGAAATGCCGGACCATTAGAGGAACGTCAATATCTCTTGACTCCCTAATTGGTTTTCCATTGTCTAATGTTTCAAGCACTGCTAATAAGCGTGAATGTTTTTGGATATTTCGAGCAATTGCATAAAGATATTTTGCTCTTTCATGCCCCGATAATGCAGCCCATTTGGGCTGAGCTTCGCGGGCTGCCATTACTGCAGAATCTACTTCTTTTTGCCCAGATTGAATTATTGTCGCCAATACTTCTCCGTTTGCTGGATTGGTTGTATTAAATCGTTCACAACCCTCGGGGTTTTGCCACTTTCCGTTAATGAAAATGCCCTGATCTGAACCAAAGTTCTGCATAAATTCCTCTGCCATTTTGCTTGATTCTGGAGCAGAACCCCACTCAAGAGTTTGTAATATTTTTTCAATACTCATTTTATCACCTAATCATGCTACGGGATGTCGATTACTTGCAGAATACCTTCCGCTCAAATGAAATTCCAATTGCCTTTCAATATCGCCAAGTAAAGAAGAAGCCCCGAAACGGAATAATTTGGGTTGCATCCAAATCTCACCTAATTCCTCTTTTATCATAGCCAACCAAAGCACCGCTACCTTAGCACTACTTATTCCTCCTGCGGGTTTAAATCCAACAATATTTTCTGTTTGCTGGTAATAATCTCTAATCATCCTTACCATAGTAATTCCCACAGGTAATGTTGCATTGACCTTTTCCTTGCCAGTACTAGTTTTGATGAAGTCAGCACCAGCCATCATACAAACAAGGCTTGCTTGCGCAACTTGGCGTAATGTTGCTAATTCACCAGTTGCAAGAATTGTCTTGAGGTGAGCTGGGCCACAGGCTTGACGGAAATCTTTCACTTCTTCGAATAATCCCTTCCAATCTCCAACTAATACTTTGGCTCGCGAAATAACAATGTCAATTTCTGTTGCCCCTGCCGATACCGATAATTGGATTTGTCGTATTTTTTCCTCATGTGGTATTTGTCCAGCAGGGAAGCCAGTTGAAACGGCACAGGTACCTACTGATGAGCCTTGAAGGCCATCGCTAACAGTACTCACCATATTATGATAAACACAAACACTTGCACAACTTATTGGAGAAGATACTTCGAGCCCACCTAATACATCTTGCCTTATCGGGTTTTTTGCTTTGGAGATTAAACGTTTTACTCGCAATTTTGTATCATCGCCTGCTAAAGTGGTTAAATCAATGCAACGAACTGCATGTAGCATCCATGCGATTTGATGTTCTTTTTTTACAGCCCTACGGCCACCAATTGAAGATGCGCGTCGCTCAATTGCTGAACGATTAATACGAATTGAATTTATCCAATCAATATCAAAAGAAGAACCAGAATTGCGCTGATGTTCAACCATGATTGACAACTCCCCTCATTGATGGTGAATAATTCTCACTCATCAAGATGGTGCTAAAAATACAACAAAATGCCCAAAATAAAGAAAATAAGCATGGGCCAAATGAAATCTTACAAAAGAGTAAATGTGAATCACGATGAAAAATGACATCCAACCACTTTATATCGCAGACTCTAAGGAGGGGAAAGCATGGATGAAGGTGTTGACTACAAAGTCGCCGACCTGTCTCTGGCCGATTTTGGTCGTAAAGAGATAGATATTGCTGAGCAAGAAATGCCCGGTTTGATGTCGGTAAGAAAAAAATATGCTGAAGAAAAACCACTCAAGGGGGTAAGAATCACAGGTTCTTTGCACATGACAATTCAAACTGCGGTACTCATTGAAACTTTGGTGGATTTGGGGGCAGATGTACGCTGGGCAAGTTGTAATATTTTTTCAACCCAAGATCATGCTGCGGCGGTGATTGCTAAGACTGGAGTGCCTGTTTTTGCATGGAAAGGAGAAACGCTCGAGGAATATTGGGATTGTACACTAAACGCATTGAACCACGGAGAGGGATTGGGGCCACAACTTATTGTTGACGACGGAGGAGATGCTACCTTGTTAATTCACAAGGGATACGAATTAGAACATGGTAGTAATTGGATAAATGAACCCGCAGAAGGTGAAGAAGAAAGTTATATCAAAGCAATTCTAAAGCGGGTTCACATTGAGAATCCTCATTATTGGACGGGAGTTGTGGACCAATGTCAAGGTGTTTCTGAAGAAACTACAACTGGCGTTCATCGCTTATATCAGTGGGTAAATAGCGGCACCCTCCTATTCCCTGCAATAAATGTAAATGACTCGGTGACAAAATCAAAGTTTGATAATTTATATGGCTGCCGTGAATCACTAATTGATGGCATTAAGCGTGCAACAGATGTAATGATTGCTGGAAAAACTGCGGTTGTTTGTGGATATGGCGATGTAGGAAAAGGCTCTGCCCAAGCTCTCAAGGCCATGGGGGCAACGGTAATTGTGACAGAAATTGATCCAATTTGTGCTCTTCAAGCGGCGATGGAAGGTTTTCAAGTATTAACGATTGAAGATACCCTTGGCAAAGGCGATATTTATGTTACCACTACAGGAAATAAGGACATCATTCGCATTGGACACATGGAGAAAATGAAAGATCAAGCAATTGTATGTAATATCGGGCATTTTGACAATGAAATACAGGTTGAGGCCCTAAATAGAAAGGATATCATTCCCCTCAATATCAAACCTCAAGTAGATAAATTCACCTTCCCAGACGGAAATAGCATCTACTTATTAGCCTCCGGCAGATTAGTTAATTTGGGCTGTGCTACTGGTCATCCAAGTTTCGTAATGTCTAACAGTTTTACAAACCAAACTCTTGCTCAAATAGACCTTTGGAAAAACAAAGGTGACTACGAAAACAAGGTGTATATTCTGCCAAAGCACTTAGATGAAGAAGTTGCTCGATTACACCTTGAGAAAATAGGGTGTAAATTGACAACCTTGACCGAAGAGCAAGCGGATTACATCAATGTAAATGTTGAAGGCCCGTACAAACCTGAACATTATCGCTACTGAGTATCAACCTAACTGTGCACAGGCACACCAATTGATGCGAATCCAATTTCAATCAGAGTAAACAATTTTCCTTGAGTGGATTGTCAAAGAAGCGAAAGTTCACACTAACTCTAGAGAAAAGAAGGAGAGAGGGGTCAAAATCCCCTCCCTCTCTCTTTTACATCGCTATTATCAGATTAGATTGAAGTTTGGTTTTCGCCTTCAACTATTCCTGCTTGACGTTCATTACCATCTGCATCAATGAAGGAGCCGGCCTTTACAATCTCTGCATAAAGTTTGGACTCATGTTCTTCTGTGCGAGTAATCATGCCTTCTGCACCCAAAGCCATTCCAATACTCCTAGTGATTGCATCGAGAGTTTGTATTGCATGGTCGCGGTGTTCAACACCAATTACGTGATCTGAATATCTAGCTTCTTCAAATATTGCGAGGAAGGCTTCCAATTGGGCTGCTGGCACCATGTTGAATGCAGCACCGACAGCGCTCTCAAACTCACGAGTTGTTTCGTAAACTTTCTTCATGAATCCATGACGACGGAAGAATTGAACCAACTTCTTGTAACAGTCAAAGATAACTGCAATATATTCGTTAGCAACTTGTAATTCCATCATTGTATCAGTCAAAATACCGCGCAATAATTCTACACGCTTACGTTCTTGAACTCGCTTATACCAAATTACTCCAACAATTGCTGCGGCAAGAACTAATATGGCCATAGCAAATCCGAGTTGAGGTGAGATTAAACTACCTTGATCATCAACTAAATCCTTTGTATTCAAATGGATTTCATGAGTAATATTTAGGTCAAATCCACCTACGAAATACTCAGAGCCGGGGAACATTGCAGTAATTCTCCATCGTCCTTCGCATTCAACACCATCACAGGTATCACCGGGGAAAGTCCATACGAAGGTAGCAATTCCTTGCTCATTAGTGAAGGTTTCATTGTAGCCCGAATATACCCATTCACGGCTTTCTGGATCTGTACAATTTGTACACCAATAGCGGTGGAAGAGTACTTGCTCTCCCTCTACTGCCAAATTAATTCGGTCGCGTAGTACACTCACTGAACCCTCAATAATATTATTTTCACGAGGTCCTTGGTCACCGTATCTTGCCCAACTTATCTCTGGCTGCATTTGAACATTTGACCTAATTAGGACCAATTGATCGGCTACACTGCCGTTGTAAACAACATTTGCTTCCTTGTCACATCCACCGGGGACTCTAAGGTCTGGCTCATATGCAATTCTCACGGTTCGAATACCTTCCAATTTTCCACCGGTTGGTTCAATTCCCTTTAGCGATGGGTTTTGAGTCGGGTCAGCACTATACCATTCTACAGTTCCATCAAACTCTGCTGTGTTAACAGTAGCAACTGGCCGTACATTCTCCTCTGGATCAATATAGATATTCAAACACTTTCCACCTATTGCCTGTCCGTTTGCCTGTAGTAACAAAGCATCAATGTGGAATGATTCCTTTAGATATAAGACTGGAATAAGTTGGCCGTTGCTTAACTCATAGGTTTCAAAAGTATTACGATATGGACCTACTTCATTTATTGAAAGAGTACTGTTTGAAAATACATCAAAAGAAACCTCTACTGATTTATTTCTATAGCGGAAAGCATCGTTGTTATCATAGGAATTGTAAGTCACCGTAACATATGCTTTTCCTGCGCGCACATTATCTAATGGACAGGTTATTTCAAAGAACCCATCATCATCGGTAATCCCTGGGTCACAAGCAATTGGGCCACCAGGGCTATTTTGCATTTCGTATGAAATACGCATTGAACGGTAAGATAGATTGGTTCCCAATTCATCTGACAAATGTCCAGTTACTGTCATTGGTTTTTCCAATATTTGCCCAGTAAGAGGGTCAACGTCACTGGTGTAAACTATTTGATCATCAACTACTAAATTTGTAGAACCTATCAAACTGAAACCATGAGCTAAGGTATCAACACTACCATATTTTAACTCCATACGGTAATGCTCATTTCCAAGGAGGTCCACACAAGGATCCCATTTTCCTTGCACACCAATATATTGGTACTCAAGTGCTCCACAACCCTCATTCGGTAACGACTCCTCATAGCGCATAATTACACTAACTGGTCCGAAACCATCGGGGAGGAAACTGTCAGGGTCTTCTCGAAGTAACTGTGGATTGAACGGGAAGATATCTGCTTGTAAGCACCCAATTGATTCGTCGCGAGACAATAATCCATCTCCATCGGCGTCACGATCCATTTGGCCATCGTCGTCACCATCATAGAAGCAAAGGTGGCTATCATCTGACTGCGGCTTAGGTAATACAATTGAACCCGCATTTGGTGCAAGAGTCGCAATAACTTGACGGTTAATAACATCATCAAAAGACGATCCCTCAAATATTATATCGACTAAACCACCATTTGGTGCAACTGCACCAGAAAGTCCAACCCCTCCATTATCTCTCACGGAAGTTCTATTGTCATCCAACAATTGCGCTGATAAATTCCAATTATCTCCTGAAGTAACTATCTTCGCACCGGTCTTTGTTACATCAAGGAAAGTTTTGCTAACAACCCAAACTGATTGATTTTGAACATTGCCTATAAGATACATTCCTTGTTGAGGATTATAGTCTCCACCATAATCAAACGAAAGGGTGTAATTGCCAAGTTCATCCTCTGCATCAATATTAAATTCAATCTTGACAATACCATTTGAATCCGTATAATTCTGTCCAGTACGATCATCAAAGGACCATGTCCACTCAACTAATGCATCTCGCACAGGTTGCAATGAATTATCAATAAGGCGTGCCTCAATTATCTTTGAGCTATTACGATATAAGCGAGGTATGCTATTCATTTGGAAATCGGTTGTTCCAACAACTGTAACATTAATGTATGCTCCAGTATTTGCTAATGAACTTGCATTACCAGTAAAGTAATATTCAGAGTTTGTGAAATCTACTCTAATTCCATAAACACCTGCTTGATACTGACTATACCAAGTCCAATTGTAATCAAAGCGAGCGGCTCCGTCTTGCAAAACTGGAGCTTGGGTGTATGCTGTTTCTTGAGTTCCCTGGAAAATTCCGTTTCCATCAACGTCGACTTGTAAAGCAACTGGATCTTGAGTCCATGGGTCATGTGTTCTGTTGGATATTGTTCCGCGCACACGGAATGTGTCACCGGTATCCATCTCTGGAATAATCTCGCAACGGACAGGACTATCTGGGTCTGCAGGGTTTGATGGACCGCATGGTGGAAGGTTTGAATCTCCACCATTTACTAGAGATATTTGCCAATGCGATGCATTTGCAATAATGAAAGGACGCAAGGCTGCTCTTGAATCCAATAGTGTTGCTGGATCTCCGTCCCAAAGTGTTGGCCATGGGCGGAATGCCTTTGCATCATCATAAGAAATTCCTGCTGCATTTAATGCTTGTTCGTGGAATAAAGTAGCCCAAGCACCGAAGGTTCCATCACCATTGTTAGCACTAGTGTCCCAGTAATATACTGGATGAGTTCCTTCTACTTCCAGCGTTCCTTCTACATACATACGATGCATTACTCTAACAAAGAATACATCTGTTTTTGCACCATATAACCATGGGAAAGGCCATTCATCTGAATCGGCAAGGAGGGGGTTGACATAACCAACTATCTCTAAATCTCCCGGTGGGAGGCTTGTATTGGAGTATTCATAGTGAATTGGGGTTCCTTGTGAATCAACCGCAATGTCATGTCGCTTCATCAAATTGTTCCATATGATTTGCTCATATCCACCTGGCAATTGGCCTTCCCCGTTATCAATAGTTGCATTCCAACGCACTTGTTTCCATGAGCCATTAGAACCTCCAGTTTGAACAAATGTCAAAGATGCCCAACCATCACCATCTGTACGGTATCCAAAACCATCTGAGGTGAAATTACTTGGGCTTGAACGGTTACCAAATGGACCGCCAATTATCTCAAACGTAATAGGAGCATGTTTGATTCTATTGTCATATATTCCTCTAGCCCAATCAGCTACATAATGAGCCTTATAGTCGAGCCAAAATGGTTGCTCATCGCTTCTAAAATAATTCCAAGCGGCATAATCAACAGACATGTTTGCTTCTACACCAACATAATATTCACTTGAACGTGCACCATTGAAGATGAACATTTCAGTTACTTCTGCCCAAATAATATAGGTAGTATTATCTCCAACATCAAGGTTTTCTGGATAAAGGAATTGACCTACCGTGAAATTGCCAGAAACGTCAGTAAGTACATCAATGGTTTCAAGAGCCGTGGTGTTGTTAACTGCCCATTGAATATGGACTTGTACTGGGATTTCAAATGCAGGTTCAACTTGTCCCGTTAGAGGGTTAATCCAAGTTACTGAACCCGTGAAAATTGAAGGATTTGTAGCATCTAACCACAATTGGTCTGGCATCGCTAAAGTGATATTCGTAGGAGCCTTGTCATCCTCATCAGGAATACAGTCATTATCTGAATCCCAATCGCTTGATAATGAACCAGCATAACATGGATCTGTGTTGAAATTTTCTTCAAGATGGTCAAAGTCGCCATCTTCCCTGCTATCATTGTCATCATCCACATCAACTACATCCGGTCCAGTGTAGTTATTGTTCGGATTATCCAAGGCGTCATCTCCACCAAAATCATCGTGGTCCCATGGATTGGTTGAACGGGAGTTGAAGCGAAGTGGCCACAATAACACTTCATCGTGGTCTTCCATACCATCTGAATCATCGTCGGTATCAACGTCATCACGGATTCCATCATTGTCATGATCCCATGCCGCAATAAATGGATATGAACCGCCTAATTCACCAGTATTATCGAGGCCGTCTGCATCCCAGTCATTATCTGACCAATCATATATTCCATCATTATCATGGTCCCATGGGAATTGTTCTTCACCCCAAAAGCAACCAGCGATTAACTCTTGAGCTGCGTCGCTAACTCCATTATTATCATCATCGGGATCTTCTGCATCTGGAATCCCATCATTATCATTATCAACATCGTAATATTTTGGTGCTGAAAGTCCTTGGCTCATTTCTCCACGATCCCATACAGCATTAAACCAACCATCTTCATCAACATCTTGATCGTTGCCATCATCATCATTATCAATACAATTAGTTCCGTTGAAAAAATTACCATTTGTTTGATTGAAATCATTATCTAAGTCATCGTCTGTATCAATCTCAAAGAAATCCCAAATCCCATCATTATCATCATCAACATCAAACCATTCGTAAACAGAATCATAATCATCATCAACATCTTGAGTATTATTGTATCCGTCTCCATCTAAATCTCCATCTACATCATTGGTTAGCATATCAGCTCCAACTTCATCAGGGAAATCATTTGAATTAACATCCAATGTCCATGTCCAAATGCCTGTTGTCAATCCCATCCATGTCATGAAAGCATCATTGTTATTTTGCAATTCACTATATTCAATAGTTGACAAAGTCGTTCCACCTAATTGATAATGATAACAATTAGTGGAGCATGAAAGAGCATTGTCTGATGGATGGCTAAAGGCCCCTTGGGTAAATGTAGCATCAGGGCGTGTTGAATATGGACTGCCAAATTGAGCGTTAGCGCCATTGAGTGGCATGTGCCATGCTATTGCAGCAGCCCATCCACAAGTCCATCCTTGGCCCATCGAACCAGCAGTCCAACTACAAGGAGTATTATCAAAAGAGCCTCCCATCTTTATGTCGTTTACATCAAGAACTCCATCATTTCCTTCATCCTGGTCCCACCAATCTGGTAATCCATCGGCATCTTGGTCAATATCCAAACCATTTATCAAAGAATCTCCATCGCTATCTATGTCCCATTCATTACCGCCATTCCAAGAAGACCATCGAGCAAGTAAATACCAATAAAATTCAGGGACTGTACCGCCTTCTGGAGTTCCCGTAGAGAAATCATGTCCATTGTAATCTAAGTCAACATCATCAAACGGATTCATCAAGAATACTAAATTCCAATGGTCCGAAGAATTGGCAACATAGTTCCCACCGGCTGCGCCATCTTGAGAACCATCTGTTGCACCGCCATCGCCAACAGGATACCAAGGAGAATAGAAGGCATCGGATTGATCGTAATCTACTATTCCACAATTACCATCATCTGGATCGAATAAATCGGCAATTCCGTCGTTATCATCGTCCCAATCAATATCATTTTCAAGCCCATCTCCATCAATATCTGAATCAACATCATTTGGCCCATCGTCACGATATTTACTTCCGTTAATATTGTGAAGGTCGGCATCATTATCAAAATCACAATCCCAATCAATATCCAAATAATCAACGATTCCATCATTATCATCATCAACATCAATCCAGTTGTTTATGCCATCACCATCCCAATCATTGAAGCCAGCATGAGATGCTCTTTGGGCTTGACAATTTGGGTCGGGGTTTATTGGATTGGGATTTTGTAAAGTTGGGCAATTCCAAGTTGCAACTACACTTGTTGTGTTTAGAGGAAAGGCATCAACGCTATTATTTAGCAGATCATCATCAAGGTCAAATGGATGGTCGCTTGCAGTAAATTGAGTATTAGTAGGGTTATCGTGAGTAGAAGCAGGGCCTCCTCCGAGTTCAGCATCTAGCCAATCCCATACTCCATTGTAATTGCTATCAAATGCTCTCCACCTATCATCATCAAGGTCATCATCATAATCCATCTCACAGTCCAAGCCCGATACTCCATCGGTATCTCCACCTGGTGTTTGATATGGAGCTGTGTTTACTCCAGTATAATCATTCAATCCATCGCCATTGACATCTATGTCAACACAAGTATCTGGAATACCATCATTGTCATCATCAGGGTCATACATATCCAACATTCCATCATTGTCATCATCTGTGTCTGCACTGTCTGGTAGCCCGTCATTATCATTGTCTGGGTCAATGAAATTGGGGATGCCGTCATTATCTAAGTCACCATCTGTTATACTCGTAAATGAGGCTGCACCGGGGTGTCGCTTCGATTCTAAATCGACGAAATCCACACCACCGGAATATGCTCTGTATTGGTTAAAAGACCAACTGGATGGTGAAGAATACATATATCCTGAAGTAGACATAAGAGTTGTTACTGAACTATTATATGGTTCACTATCAGAATAATCAATAATTCCATCATTATCATCATCACTATCAAAGTAATCTTGGACTCCATCGCCATCATTATCACAAGGCCACTTGAATTGGTCTATGCGTCCATCATTATCATCATCTTCATCGTAGCGACCTGCTCCTGAACCATCGATATCTTCATCGGGAACTCCATCGTTATCATGATCCCATGGATTTTGGTCTGCTAAATAACCAGGCCCAACTTGAGTCGAAGTCCAAGGATGAACGGTGGTGGAATTCACAAAACGATCTGTTGAAACATTGCGCGGGTCGTAACCCAAACTTTCTAAGTATTCATAATCAATTGGCCCTTCCAAAATCCCGTCATTGTCATCATCCCAATCAAGATGGTCGGTAGTCCCATCATTATCGTGGTCAAAGGGGTCAGTCCCATAACAACCATCAAATCTCTCTAATAAATCATAAATTCCATCATTATCATCATCAAGGTCATTCAAATCATCTACTCCATCATTATCGTGATCATCTGCAGCAGTTTCTTCAAGATATAACCCCCATGATTGAGCTCGGAGGTCAAGCAGAGAAAGATCATTGATCTTCCCATTTAACACTCCAATATCAGTGTATTGAGGGTCTAATAATGCCGGGTGAGCAACTAATCCATATTCGGATGATCCTTGCCCCCCATCATAACTTCCTTGCCCTGCTTGATCCATTGTTTGTACCGAAAGAGAACGATACACAATTTCTTTTTCATTAATTGGCGAAGTAGTGGTGTCGTTTGAACTTTCAAGTAAGGCTGCTGACATTGCAGTTAGACTTGACAATACAAACATTCCTACAATCAACATTGACATCGATAGTCTTTGATTGGCTTCAACTTTTTCTTGCAGTTTTTTATCAGAATACATAGTTAACTCTCCGAATAGTATTCTTCGAACGCCATTTACTATATGATAGACATGGGTGCTAGGAAGGAAATAGTATCATGGATGAACCGCGATATCATATCCGTTATTGTAATTACTTCCTTCTCAAGTTACTACGATAAGCGACTCGCTATTCCATTGAAAATGACTTTTTACAATATGTTCAATAATATAATGAAAATGTTGGTCGAAAAGAACTACCTAAATGGCAAAGACCAAAAAATAATATTGTAAAAGGATGTATATCGTACAGTCTTCTAATTCTTCTGTACAAAAAAAAGGGTAGCTCTCTCGGCAGCGCACCACCGAGAGAGCCGGCTCATCCCCACAAAGGGGTGTAAAACAAGCAGTTAATGACTACTAAACTTCAGGCTTCGAGAACGTCGAGGATTCCGTCGTTATCGTCGTCATCATCTTCGTGATCGTCCATTCCGTCGTTGTCATGATCAAATTGGCCGGTCAATGAATTTCCATCATTGGCCTCAAACCAGTCAGTCAAACCATCGTTGTCATCGTCTGTATCGCTTAGGTCCCATACGCCATCGTTGTCGTGATCGTAATGGTAGTTTCCAGTTGCACCGTCGAGTTCGTCAACATCTAGGATGTCGTCGTTATCGTCGTCGCTGTCTACACCATCGTTCATTCCGTCGTTGTCGTGGTCACGGGAGTAATCCTCACCGTTTGGTCCTACGTCGTTCCAGTTGTCGATTCCGTCGTTATCAATGTCGAGATCGATAGCATCGTTGATGCCATCATTATCGTGGTCGTAAATGTTGGTGTTTGTATCACCGTCATTGACCTCGTCGGTGTCGTTCAAGCCGTCACCGTCGTCATCGTTGTCTTCAGAGTCGTTGATGCCATCATTGTCATGGTCTAATGGGTTATCGTCAATACTGTCGGGGATTCCATCGTTGTCGTCGTCATTGTCGACGTCATTGGGGATTCCATCTCCATCATTGTCGTTGTCACCATTTTGATCTTGGTTGTCAAGCTGCTGACCTTGTTGTTGCTCGGACTGCTGGCCTTGTTGACCTTGCTGACCATTCTGAGTCTGTCCCTGCTGTTGCTGGTTCTGCCCATTTTGGTTGTCGCCGTTTTGGTCTTGCTGTTGTCCACCGTCTTGTTGACCACCTTGGTCGCCACCTTGGTTTTGCTGGCCTTGGCCGTTGTCTTGTTGTTGACCTTGTTGACCTTGTTGACCTTGCTGACCTTGCTGACCTTGCTGACCTTGCTGACCTTGCTGACCTTGCTGGCCGGACTGTTGTCCCTGTTGGGAGCCCTGACCTTGCTGTCCTTGCTGACCTTGCTGACCTTGCTGACCTTGCTGTCCTTGCTGACCTTGTTGACCGGATTGTGACTGTCCTTGTCCTTGACCTTGTCCTTGACCTTGTCCTTGACCTTGTCCTTGACCTTGTCCTTGACCTTGTCCTTGACCTTGTCCTTGACCTTGTCCT
>JABIHC010000045.1 GCA_018649825.1 Methanobacteriota archaeon | reverse complement strand
GGATATGTACCAAGATGGAAGTCTCAAAGAAATGTTCGATGCCGGTCGTCAATAATATTGACAAGCAAATTCTTTGTGTGAATTATTCTTGCACATATAGTAATACATCGCTGATGACTGAAGCAATAGTTTCAATCTCAGCAATACCCAAATGAGGTTGCAGAGACAAGTCGCAAGCAAATTCAATGTTAGCCACAGTCTGATGCATTTCACTATTTACAACATCACCTGTGTATTTCCATTCGCGGAAATCTCTGGCATTTCGTCCAGCACCAAATATTTGCATTGGAATCCCTTCAAGCCCTGCAACTTCAATAAATTGATCTGCCTGTTCTCTAGTAAGGCCAACTAAATGAAATTGCATTGTATCATTGAAATTAGTTACTTTGGGAAATGGTTGGGGGACCTCAATATTTTCATTCTTTGAAAATAACTCTTTAAGGTGGTCAAAATTTTCAGTATGGATTTTGTTAATTACATTGAGTCTAGAAATTTGAGGGCGTAATATAGATGCGGTAATCTCCTGCATTCTAAGCGAATATCCAGGGATTTGGTTTTGCCACTTATTCATTAGTTCAGGATTTACATTATAGTGAGCCTGCCATAGTTTCTCATAGGATCCAGCATAAAGAATTGCTTTAGCCGCAAATTCTTCATTGTCTGTGACAAAAATCCCACCTTCTCCGGAAGATAACCCCTTACTTGATTGGGTTGAGAAGCAAGATATTTTTCCAAATCTTCCAAGAGGAATGCCGTCCCAAAATGTATTGTATGCGTGGGCACAATCTTCTATGAAAAACAAATCATACTTTGTTACAATAGCCATTATTGCATCAATGTCTGGCACATGGCCGCGCATGTATGACATTAACAGGACCTTCGCACCAGATTCAATTACCTTCTTTTCTAAGTCCTCAGCGTCCATTCCCCATTCATGGTTTGATTCAACCAATACAGGGGTTGCTCTTGCATGGTGGATTACCGAGGGTACTGCAGTAAATGTGAAGGCGTTTGAAAGAACTTTATCTCCCGGTTTTACTCCTGCGATGTTCATTGCCACAAACATTGCTGAACCGCATGAGTTTAGCCCTACGGCATATTTGGAACCATGATATTCAGCAAATTCTTTTTCAAACATTGAGGTGTGAGATGACTCAAAAGTTTTGTGTTGATAACGATACATCATTCCATCACGCATCAATTCAACGGCATTTTGGATACCTTCTTCGGGTGCCGGTTTAAATGCCTTGATATTGAAATCAACGATTTTTTCGCCGCCCTCAATGACGAGTTTACGTGAACGCGTAGCTGTCAAAACCCCATCTCCATCTATTGCAATGCATCTGCTTATTTGAAAGTATTAGTTAACCCGTTTCACTTTATTGGCCTGCCGACTGCAAAAGTTTTCCAGCCCAGTTCTTGAAGCAATTGTAAATCCATCACTCTTCGCCCATCATAGAATATTGGATTTCTCATTTGCCCAATTAGTCTCTCCCATTGTAACTCAACGCAGGCCTTGTGAGCAGTTACGAGAATTGCAATATCAAACCCTTCTGCTGAATAAATATCATCAATAACTGTAATATTTTCTGGAAAATCATCATCATTAATATGCGGGTCCCAGGCTGAAACTGATATTCCTTTTTCCATCAATGATGCGGCTAATGGCTCAGCAGGAGTTTCCCTTGGATCACCTACTTCTGCCTTGTATGACCAACCTAATAGCAAGGCTTTACCCAATCCTGCTTCAACTCCATTTTGATATAATAATTCATGAATTATTTTGGCCACATGATTTGGCATTGTGCGGTTAACTGCTCTACCTGCGGTAATTAATTCAGTAGGTACACCCACTTGGGCAGCGCGTTGAATTAGATAGTAAGGGTCAACAGGAATGCAATGACCCCCTACCCCAACGCCTGGCGTATATCTATGAAAATTCCATTTTGTTGCTGCTGCATCAAGGACATCTTCAACATCCACTCCAATTTCAGGGAAAAGTTGCGCTAGTTCATTTACTAATGCGATGTTAACATCGCGTTGAACATTTTCAATTACTTTACTTGCTTCAGCAACTTCAATTGCCCCAACATATCGCACATCTTCACAGGTCAATTGAGAATATAGGGACACAAGACGTGCACCCACTTTTTCATCAGGGCATCCTATCACTCTTGCAACTTGGCGCACACCTCTTGCTGGGTCACCTGGGTTGAATCGCTCTGGGCAATAGGCAATTGTCACATCAGTGCCAATTTCAAGGCCCAACTCTTCAATTATTGGCACCCAAGTTTCTGCAGTTACCCCTGGGTACACTGTTGATTCTAATACAACAATTGTGTTACTGTTTGCTTTGATGGATTCAAATACAGTTCTACCTGCCGAAGCAACGAAAGATAAATCTGGTTTCAAATCAATGGTCACTGGGGTCGGAACAGTTACTAATATGACATCACAATTTGGGACTGCTTCAGCGGCATTTGTAGTAATATTCCAATTATCAGTACCCGGTTGTGGGACAATATTGTCCAAATCTGGGTCTCCGGTTGGGTTTTCTCCTCTTTTTACCATCTCCACGGTTCTCTCAGAAATATCAACTCCCCAAACGGAAAATCCAGCATCAAGAAACCCTATTGCGGTTGGCAAACCCACATATCCTAGGCCAATAATGCCAATGGTTTGCACCTTCTTTTCGCCGCCATCGACTGGTGATACTACCCTCTCCATGATTATTGGGCACCTAATCCCATTCATCAATTAGTTGGTTAATTGGCTAAACTATTTGCAGTCTTGGATGGTGTTGATAATAGTGAGATTTTGGATACAATTTTGGTGGAGTAGGAAGAGCCCTCTCCCTTTAGCATAGTTCAAATGTTCTTTGTACTAATTGAGTGGCGAAGGTTATGTATCATCAACCGATACATTGGTGATATGGGCAGAGTACTAATCACCGGCGGGTCCGGTTTTATTGGTACAACTTGTACATTAGTGGCCCTAGAGAGTGGCATGGAAGTTTCAATTATTGATAACAATGAACCCGATATTGTGGTACAATCTCATGCCAAAAGTAAAAAAGTCAGTTTCTATAAAGCTGATATCCGTAATGCTGAAATATTGGAAAAGGCAATGGAGGGTTGTGATTCTATTATTCACCTAGCTGCTCAAATATCTGTACCCTATTCCTTTGAAAACCCCAAAGATAATCATTCAATAAATGTTGAGGGCACATCATTAGTAATTTCATTAGCAGAAAAGCATGACATTAATCGACTGATTGTGGCATCAAGTGCAGCAGTTTATGGAGACTCGGGCCAATTACCTCTTGAGGAAGAGAGTGCCGGGGAATTACTTTCCCCATATGCTGAATCAAAGTGGAATAACGAGAAACAAATTATCGCCGCAAGGGAAAGAGGTGTAGAGGCAATCGCTTTACGTTTTTTCAATGTCTATGGGCCTTTTCAAAACGCCAATAGTTCCTACGCCGCGGTAATCCCTAAGTTCATTTCAATGATGAATAATGGTGAGCAACCATCGGTATTTGGTGATGGTTCAAACACCCGAGATTTCATTCATGTTTCTGATGTGGCTCAATTAATTATTTCAATAATTGAAGGCGACTGGAAAGCAACTTCGCATGTTTACAATGTTGCAACTCAAAAAGAAACCTCTTTGCTTGAATTGATAGAGCTAATTAATTCAAAGATTGGAGGGCTAAATAATGAATACAAAGTATTGAGTCCAATTTTTCACCCTTCTCGCCAAGGAGACATAGTAAGATCGTGTGCCAGTATTGAACTAGTAAAAAAGGACTTCAATTGGAGCCCGACTGTTTCAATAGAAAATGGGATTGGTGAATTAATTATTCACATTGAAGGTGATTGAATGCAGATTTATTGGTTTACCAATAGGTCATTTAATGATTTATGTTCAACAACTCAATTATCATTAGCAAATGGAATTATTAGCCATGGACATGATTTGACCATTATTGGCCCTGGACCAGAAAAAAATGATGTAAAATGGAATCATGTTGTTGTTGAACGCAGTAGCATTAGGGGATTGCAAGCGAAAACACTAGGAAAAAACATGGCCAAATATGTAAAGAATATCCCAACAAACGAGGGGCAGAAAGTTGTCGTTTTGGTTCATTGGTCATTAGTAAAATATCTCTGCACTAAGTTAAACAATCGAGAGATAATATGGCAAATAATGGATAGAAGCCCACCTGCTGATTCGGGTATTTTGGCGAAACTGCAAAAAAAAGTGTGGGAAAAGGCATGGGATTTGACAGGAGTGGGGCATTGTAAAGGAGGTTTTGTAGTATCACAAAATCATAAAAAGTTGGTTGAAAAACATTGTGGGAGAGAGATGAATAATATTTCTATATTGCCTGCTGGAGTTGACCTTACTCTCTTTAATTCTTCAACCCGAACCGACACCCAATCTATTTCAAACATTTCATTTGTTTATCATGGCCGAATTGATAAGAATAGAGGTATCATTGAAATGGTAAATATTTTGCAGAAATTATCTGCACTTGGGCATAAATCCAAGTTGACTTTAATCGGTAAAGGTAATGCAGTAGGAATGATGAAGAAATTGGCATTGAAAACTCAAGGTAATTATGAAATTGAAATATTTGACGCCATGCCTCAAGAAAAATTGGCGCAAAAAATATCCCAATCAAATTTCGGTTTGCTACCTATGCCATACCAAAGGGTTTGGGCAGTAGCCAGCCCCCTGAAGAGAAGCGAGTATCTTGCGAGCGGACTGCTCGTGTTTGGAATTGATCACACTGGACATCAGTTAGAGGGTGCGGAAAATGATTTCTTTGGCTTGTTTTCTCAGCAGGAATTGGCAACAAAGGGTACGGATTGGGTGATAAATGCTGCAACGAGTGCTTCATTAGGACAAGCCAAAGTTCGCGCTAGAATGTACGCCGAAGAACATTGTTCGTGGGATTGCAGTATTACAATTCTAATGGCTCATTTAGAAAGAGCGGTGGAGTAAATCTGCAACCAATTATTCCTCACATTTTCAAGTTGATGTGGCTGACTATCTGAAATGATTTGGTTGCTTGATGGTGGTTCATTCAATATTTTTATCAGTTTATTCTCCCAATCATCAATATCGTTTCCTCTTGCACGAACCACACTACTTGGCGTAGGTGGGATATTATCTGAGCATATTACCGGTAAACCACAGGACAATGCCTCAATGATTACCATAGGTTGTCCTTCATATTTCGAAGGAACTAATAATACATCAGCACCTTCCAAAAGTGCCCCTTTATCATCTTCGGAAACCCAACCAAGAGAGTTTATCCCTTCGCCAGTTTCACCATCATATCCAGTAATATTGAGTTTTATTTTTGCAATCTTCATCCTTACTCTTTGGAATAATTCTATGGCAAATGCATGACCCTTTATTGGGTCGTTTCTTCCCATCATCAAAATTGTTTTTGTATTATCCTTCAATAATTCATCTTTTTCAACATTAGCAATTTTTTCGCCCTTTGTCATCATCATGCGAGGGTCAATTGGGTTGTCAGCAACAACTACCTCTCCTATTTTTTTCCCAAGAATATCCTTCCAATAATCACTTAATACCACAGTAGTAATTAGTGGCGAGTCAAGTGCTTCATTTATTCGAATTATACGCTTAGGATTTTCATCAATCCAAGTCGAAAATTTTCCACTATGTATGTGCATAGCACAAGGGACTGAATGTTTATTGATCGCATACTTTAGAATACGTCTTTTTCGCCACCATGACCAATCTGATGCACAATGAATATGTACAATATCTGGGCGTTGTTGGGCGTTTGAAAGAATTTTTTTGAATTCAATAAATGACTTTCTCCATTTTAAATATTTTCTAACCATATTTCCATTACAGTGAGTGGATAATGTGGAAGAACACCAACCTTGAGGTGGATTTTCATGCAAGATTCTAATCACGGTAGCCATTCCACCTTCGGTATTTACCGGACCGACATGGAGTACAGATTGCATGCTCGCCGAGTAATGCGCATAGGTGCAAGGATATGGGGGCATCGGGTGATATTATGGGTGAAAGTCAAAGGGCATGGGTGTTTAAAGGGGGCGTGGGGGTATGGGAATAGTCATTGCATACATGGCCGCCATCCAACTCGGCTTAGGCGCTTTAAGTGCAACCCCTTTCCTTTACCACCGTTACAAAATTGGCAAGTGGTTGATGTCCGCTCCCCCTCTATCCATTCCAAACGTGAATGAATCATTATTGCCACAAATGTCACTTGTACTGCCCCTGTGGAATGAGGAATTAGTAGTAGAAAGGAAACTGGCAGATATTGCCAAGCAAGAGTATCCAAACGATAAATTGCAATTAATTATTATTGATTCTGCATCAACAGATTCGACACTTTCGCTAGTAGAAGAATGGCTGAAGACAATTCCCAAGCAGTATTTGGATGTGAAAGTAATCAAAATGCCCAGTCGGCAAGGAAAAACTGCAGCAATACAAAAGGCATTTTTGAGTGCAGATATTGGAAGTGAAGTATTTGCAATGACTGATGCTGATGCAATGCTAAATGAGGGGGCATTATTGCGAATGGGTGCTTGGTTTACTAATGATGAAATAGGGGCTGTCGGTGGAATCCCGCAGCGCTTCAGCGTGAATGAAACAAGATACAGTGAAAACGAATCTAGATATCGTGATTTATTTTCTATGCAAAGATTAGCCGAGTCAATGATTGATAGCACACCATTTTTGGAGGGCAGTATAATGGGGATTAAATCTTCAATCTTTAATGAGGAAACATTGAATGTTTATGCAAATGCAGATGATGCACAATTAGCAATTGCTGCAAGAATTGCGGGGTATAGGTCTATAATTGACAAAGGGATGAGTTTCATTGAACCAATTCCACCAACTCGACAAGAATATATGCAGCAGAAGGTAAGAAGGGCTCAAGGCTTGCAACGATTACTTTTTAAATGGAGGAAAAAAGCAGTTGGGAAAAAAGCAGGTCTCAAACAATATTCATCCATACTGAAGTGGCTGGGTTTCATGCACATTGAAGTTCCTTGGATGGTTACTGTAGGCTCATTATTAGCTATTCTGAAGTGGGCTTTGGTGATAATCAGTCAATCTACCAATCCCTTCATTTTGGCAACAATGGTTCTTGATGTGATAGTGTATGGCGGTTGGTTAACGAGGATTGCGGGATTAAAGATACCTGGCACCGAACTTATTGCAACATTCATGGATTCTATGTATGCCTTGCTGAAATCACAATTATTGTTGTTAAGGGGCAAGAGCCTACATTTGTGGCCTCAAGGAAAAGGGGTTAGGGAAGCATGGGCCAAAGAAAAATAATCTTTTGATAATTCTACTGGACATAAGAAAAATAATTGTTTGAAAATATTGTTTGGCGAGGAAGAAATCTCACTTTTCAAAATTCATTAGTGCCATTAAAAAATAAAAAAAAGCCCCCGAGATGGCCGCAGCCATCTCGGAGGCATGTTACGACGAAGTCTTGCTTCGTGTTATAGACAGTTCAGTTTACCTTTAAAGGGTATAACTTCACTCAACGATAACGGTGGTTGTACCGGTTAGGGTTGTTCCAGAGCGTGTGTCGCTGATCTTAATGTCGAAGGTGCATTGTCCGCCACCACATAGGTCTAGTCCGT
>JABIHC010000125.1 GCA_018649825.1 Methanobacteriota archaeon | reverse complement strand
GAGGAATTGTTGGATCTCGGCGAAGGTACAATGCATGGGCTTGAAGGCCCTTTGCAAAAGGATGAATCTATAAAAAGTGTAAAAGATATTTGGGATTTATAATTACAAAAAGTCAAACAAAGAAGCCTGCCTTGCACGGTCATTATTGAATAAACTTTCAACAGATTTCGCTAACCACTCCATATTCTGCTTTGTATAATTATCAAGTCCATAGGTGTCCATTACGTGCTCGGTCACTTTGATGTATTTTCTAACAGCGCCTTCAGTAACAGTTAATGCTAACTTTCCTCCACATTGACGATTATTATCAACCTTTATTCCGAGTCCAGAGCCTACCCTTTCTGCTCCTTTTGATTTACCTTTTCCAGTCTCAATACATTTTCCAGCAAGAGGCATTCGCCGATATGACTTCCCACACTTTAAGCAACGAATTTTTTGTCTTGTAAAGGCAACCAAATTACCTCGCAAATCTGGCAAAAAGTGTGACCTTACAACACTACTTGCAACATTTCGCACATCAACGGCGCGCAATTTCCGACCTAACTCGAGTTGTCCATTCATTTTTTCAACCATTGATTCTAATGTTTTGTATGCTGATAGAGATGGCCCGGCATCCATTGAAATACAATCATGCGTATATCCATAATCTCGCCTGCTTCGCGGCGAATCCAATCGTTTTTCAACAAAATCCATTAAGTGAGCAACTTCCTTTGGATGGGGTTGTTTTTGTGTTGCTTCATAAAATGAAACAGGATAATACCATGCACAATCAACATTTAATGCCTCTTTATCCACTTCCGTTGGATTCAATTTGGTGGTTAGAACCAAAGGAGCATCCATTTGACCCCCTCTATTTGCAGGCAAGATACTCTTTGAAAAGTTAAGTAATCCGTCCATTAATAGCATGATTGCATCTTCATCACCATCACAGCGAATCTGATACATTCCGTTTGCTAAGAGAATATTTTTGCTGATTAATTCAGAACTACCCGAATCAATATCAATGCAATATGTATCTTCATTGTCAACTTCAATCACCTCAATATTTGTGATAATTTCATTGAAGGTATGCTGATTTTTTCCTATCGACGAGGAGTTATTATCAACTGAAATATTTTGCATAATATCATTAGCATTATTGCTTGAAATAAGAACCTCATCTCCTAGTTTTATTTCATCTGCCTTCACATTGACCATCATTCCCGATTTGGTAATTAATACTTGATGGTCAGGTGTCACTTTTATTTTTCTTCCACTCGATGTTTCAATTTCTATCCACGAATTTGTTTTTCCTTTGATGAATTTTGTAATTGGTAATGTAATGGGAGTTTGGTTATTTGTGTCAAGTGAAATAGTTTCAAGACCCGCTGTGGCATCACACATCATTGTACCAAAGTCGTCAGAAACAAGTCCCTCTAAAGAAATTTTATTGTCAATTAATTCTTTTAGTGAAATTACAATGCTTTTATTGTTGTTGATAATATTTATTTCAGTGCCTCCCTCAAAACAATTCCTTCTCTTTGAGGCATGAAATAATGGATGCGCATACCCCCCGCTTGACTGGCTCCAACCGACTATTCGGGAGAGAACACCGCCGGAAGTGTGGGGTGCGAGTGCGATGATTAAGTGCCCAACCAGATCATTTATTTCTTCACATTTGTAGAAAGCTGGTTGGCCATAATATTTTTCAAGTAACATATCAATATATTTCGAAACACGCAAAAAGAACTCACCTGCTCCACGTCCTGCAATGAAATCCTGAGGGTACAATTCTAGCATTTGTGAATTATTATTAAGGGGCGAGCCCTCAATATCATGTGAATAGCCCAATTCTATGAGTTTTTCAAAGGGTACTCCAATTTCTATTGGTTTAAAATGAGTGATTGGAATATCAGACATATCAAACCTAATAGTTCCATCACGAAATACTGGAAGGCTATTCATAGCGCGTAAGATTCCTTTTTCTAGTGCTTCTGGTGTTTGAGATTTGGAATTAAGAGTTTTTCTACATTTGATCAGTTTGGGCAATCTATCAATATTCAATCTTCGTCTTGCTTCCTCGGTCATTTCAAGAAGAGGAAGGGTTTGATGAACACCTTGACGGCGAGAATTGGCATTTTGCGAGTTGTTTTTTGGTTCCGTTCTGCCCCCACATGATTTAGCATTGCCTTCCCTTCTATCATTTGCTGGGTGGTGGCATGAGATCATTGGTGACGAACGCCCACACACAGAACATTCCCTTACCCCTACCTTTGTTCGCAAACTACCCTTTTCTGCAGCAGCATCAAGACGGCGTTGGTTTCCACCTGTGAGTTCAATCGGAAATAGACTATGGCTCATAGGCTTCATTTCTCGCTGAGCAGCTTTTTCAGGCCTCGCCATTCTTGTGCCAATTCGCGTGGGAGCCGCATGCTCATGGCGTAACGGACTAATCTTTCTTACAAGCCACATCACTCCTTCAAAAGCATGGTCATCTTCCAATATTTGTGCGGCACGTAAGGCATCAGCATCTTCAGGACCGCTATCGGGCACACCCTCCATTGCAACACGGCCCTTTCTGTCAGTCTCCTCAATATTATCTCCTATTTGTCTTGCTTCAGTTTCAGCAGCAATTTTTACAGTTGAACGCTTTGCATTGAGTTCACTCAATCTTGACTTTTCTGCAGCAATAATGTTTGCTGCATTTGATAATCTACTAATTCTTTTCTTAAGGTGCATTTTACAATCTGTTGTTTGTTTGATGCCATTTTCCCATGAGAAACCGAATCCATGAAGAAGAGCCTGCCATCCGTTGGTGAGGATTAGGTCATCACCTTCATGGTGATGTGCTATTCCAAGAATTAATGCAGTGGCTTTGGCCATTCCATGTATTTTCAAGTGTTTATTTTGCAACAAATAATTTGTGATTAGTGCAGCAGGAGGCTCCACATATTTCCCCGGCATCTCATGTTCCTCTTTTTCGGCTTGCAATATTTCGAGAGGCCTTGATTTCCATCCCTTAACTGCATCAGTAAAACAAAGATTATCATTTTCAACTTTTGCTTTTTCTAATATTGGTAGTATATGCTCAACCCATTCAACAGGTAGATCTGCCCACCATAAATTATGAGCGCCAACTAGTGCAGTTGCAAATGCGGTACATACTGCTGACGTTTGTTTCCAATTAAGATCCTCATTTCGCAAGAATTGGTGCCATTTGCGGCGGACTAATTCACTCCCACCAACGGGTATTTCATTTGGCAAATCATTTCTTTTCTTACCGGTGATTTGGATGTATTTTTTTACCCCTTCACTATCGAGTTTGTCAATTAATTCACTCGCCCACCAGTCTCCGCAGTATGCAGCAGGCACCAAATTTTTGTTGTTTTCAAGAAATTCTCCGTAGCCTAATACTATTTCCCCATTATCCCAAATAGACACAAGTTGCTCTTTTAATTCGGGCCATTGATTTACATCATCCATTCGTAAAAATCTGCCATCGCGTAATATTATCCAAGGCCCTTCGGCTTCATCACAAGGAGTTACTGCGCATGCTTTACCAGGGCGTTCAATTTTCATTTGTGTTCCAACTGCAAGGAAATCATCCATTACCACCATGCTGGATGGATTTAATGAGGCCGCAGCAAGTCCAGAAGGTCTTGCTCTGCCATATTTTAGGCGAAAAGCACCAGGAGTACAAGGTTCTCCAAAAACAGGTCTTCCAGCAATAATGTCCTTCATATATTTTGCAATTGGTTTGACCTTTTTCCTCTTCCAAGAATCTCCATCCCCTTCCTTTTTCGCCCCCTTTTCTGCAAATTCTGCAATAAATTCCCATCCGGCAACTTCTAATCTTTCAGTATGCTTTTGGATTTTGGGGGCTTTTAAACACAATCCTTCTCCGATGACAAGTAATACCCCTCCCCTTACTCTCGCTTCATCCACATTGCGACATTCTCCGTATCCGCTACATTCAATGCTTTCAGTTGATTCACCATTTACCATGACAGGACAGGCCCTAACAATTGTTTCAATTTCTTCTGGAGGTGGACGGTATTGTAAATTACCTCGGTAAAGGCCAAATTCTTCCTTTACTCTTTCCACCTCGGGGGTTGTTGGAATGTATCGATTGATGCCCAATTCGCGTCGTACCATGTCAGCAATTAGAACTGCAAGTGCTTGAGCAGTCCCTCCTGCTGCTCGAATGGGTCCAGCGAAGTGAACACTTACGAATTGAGATCCATCAACATTATGCAGTAATCGAACCTCACTAATTCCTTCAAGTGGAGCAACTAATACAGCTTCAGTCAATATTGCCAATCCTACGCGGACACCAACATCAACTGATTTTTCTAGGTCGTACCCTTCCTCAAAAAATCTCTTTGAGATTTTTTGTGCCATCCTAATAGAAGTTGTTTCGCGGTCATGTTCAGCAAGCATTACTCTAATGTCATCTGCAACTTCAATACCCTCTAAATAATCAACTAATAGTTTTTCAGTTCTACTAGCAAGATCCGAGGCGCGAGGTATTTCAACAAATGTTTGGTGGTCAAGCCCACGCTGTCTTGCCTTTTCTGCAATTTGATAGCAATGTTCTGTTTTTTCATCAAGCCACAATTGATAAGCGTCTAACTCATTTTCAAGTGACGTTTCATCAACATCACTTGAATTATTAGACTTACTCATCCCCTCACCGGCCTTTTACTATTGGGCGTGGTTGGCGACCCCTTATCATCAATGCGCAAGAATTACATGCCCAAAAAATACTATTATTGCAATAATCAATGCTAAGGTTCATCCGCTGCCTTCAAGTGAAAGTGCATAAGGGGAATATGCATGGTGGTCCACGAGCCTATTCGAAAAGACCCACGCTGGCAAAGATTGGTTGAATTAGTAAAAGAATTGGCATATATGCGCGCAGAGGATGAACTATTCACTCTTGCAAGCGGACGCCAATCTCCGCATTTTTTTGACATGAAACCTATTATGATGCATCCAGAAGGAAGTAAATTATTGGGTGAATTAATCAATGAAAGGCTTGATAGTTGGCAACCTAATTATGTGGGTGGGCTTGAATTAGGTGCTGTTCCATTGACTGCAATTGTCATTTCAACAAGCGGCACTTCATGTCCACGAAAAGGTTTCATGGTCCGCAAGCAATCAAAAGGCAGAGGTGGCAGAAAAACAAACAACCCCCCCGGTGTAGAGGGCACGGGAATCATGGGCGGAGGTACAATTGTAGTTCTTGAAGATGTGACTACCACTGGTGGCTCTTCACTAAAGGCAGTTGAAAGATTGTTGCAAGAAACCCCCTGTGAAGTATTGGGTGTCATCACAATTCTCGATAGGGAGGAAGGTGGAGTGGCGGCTTTTGCTGACTCAAATCTCCGCTTTGAAGCAATAATGTCGCTTTCAGATATTGCTAATTGAGGTGGTACTATTTCCCATCGTTGCTTGTTACCGAAGTTAATAACAAACAACCTTGAATCTTTGATTCAAGGGCCGACCGCACCAGACGGTTTGAAACTTCATTTAAGCAAAGGTGCAAAACGATTGGCAACTCCTTGGCAAGTGGCTGTTGATCGGGCGGAACGAATACAATTATGTGATATTCCAAAAGGGATAATCCTTGACCCTGCCTGTGGCTCAGGTATTCAATTGGCTGCTTATTGTCATGTGTTAGACAAGGCAGGAGTGGGTATTGAACTTTCAAATGAGGTGGCGATCGCTGCGGCGGGAAATTTATGGAGAGTTGGGGTTTTTGAGCGAAGCGAGGAAGCTGATTGGTTATCTATGAGTAAAATAATTGTAGGCGACGGAACTGATGCGAAAGCGTGTATGAATCTTGCTGAAATATCACAAATCTCCTTTCTTCATATTGATCCGGCAAGACCTGCTAATAGTCGCACTCATGGACTAAATGAAATGCGTCCACAATTGCCAGCCATTTTTGCAAATTGGCATTCTTATTTAAATGCAGAAAATGGTAGCCCAGCATTAATACTTGATTTATCTCCAAGATTGAGCATGGCTCAGTGCGATGAAGTTGAAGAATTAGTAAGGAATGAATTTGGGGGAATTGAAATGACTTGGGAGTGGACTTCAAGAGGAGGAGGTAGAGTTGATCGACTATCTCTTTGGGCAGGTGCGGTTGCAGAAGCCAGTGTAGGATGTAGATTCGTTAGGATATCACCACACATTTCAGGCCAGTCAAAGGTCATTAAAGGAGAAATGGGGCGTAATTCCTTGAAGCCCTCGAGTGTTGGTATTTCAAAAGTACGAAAAAATGAGTATGTTTCAATAATTGATGCTGCATTAACTTCAAGCGGACTTGCAGAAGAATGGCTCAATTCTGTTCTTGCTGATGAAGATACCTTTCGATGGTTGGTTTGCGATGGTAGGAGACCAATGATTGCTCATTCCAAACCCTTGCAGTTTGGTGATGAAGGCGATAGCATAATGGTGCAAACTTCTGGGCAAATTGAAGCGTTTTTCAGCCCGGTGTTGTCGGAGGCAACTGTAGGCGAGTTGGCAGAGTTGGCGGCCTCATTGGGCATACATTCCTTAACTCTCCGCGCCACCCTCTCACCAGACATTCAACCCCGACTTCAAAGCACATTACATAGGCTGTTAAAACACCAACAAAAGCACTACGGAGGCTTTGTTATAGATGACCCAACCTCTTCTCAATTACTCATCTGTAAAACAGTATGAGGGTTCATTATCATTTTGGGGCCCTGTGATTATGTATCGCGGTATTGATATAGGGGGGTTTTCTCGGGCGGTTGCCCGAACATAGTTCGTGTTGTGATGATTCACCAAAAACCCTTCAAAGAGGTCAAAAAAATGTCTAAAAAAGAAGAAACTGAATTGGGAGAAGATTTCTCTTATATTCTAAGAATTGCAGATACAGATATGGATGGTTTAAAACCATTGAGAATTGCATTGACTTCGGTAAAGGGTATCGGCTCTAGAACTGCAGAAATGATTTGCAATAATGCAGGATTTGATGCGTTTGGCTTGGCTGGAAATCTTTCAGTTGATGAGCAAGAGGTTTTGAAAACAACAATTGAAACATATGCTGAAAATCCTGAAGTTCCTGTTTGGATGCTAAACCGTCAGCGAGATCTTGAGAGTGGAGATGAATTACACCTTGTCGGCATGGACTTGAAAATGGTAACTGGTGATGATATTGACCGCCTCCGTGCTACAAAAGCATACAGGGGTATTCGACACGCATCTGGTAAGAAGGTACGTGGGCAACGTGGCAGGAGTAATGGCCGTACGGGCCTAACACTCGGAGTAACTTTAAAGAAATGAGGTGATTATTTATGGGAGATCCAAAATTTGCACGTTCAAAGTATGACACGCCATCTCATCCTTGGAAGAGAGCTAGAATTGAAGAAGAGCACGCTATTCGTACTAATCATGGTCTAAAGAATATGAAGGAAATTTGGAAGTCAAAATCCGCACTTCGTAAGATACGAAACCAGACGATGAAGTTAATTGGCCGTGTTGATACGAATGAGCCACATTGGGGTCGCGAAAAAGATGCTCTCCTTGCATCTCTTTATTCACGCGGACTTATTGCAGAAGGGTCAACAATTGACGATGTACTTTCATTGACCGTTGATGATATTCTCGCACGCCGCCTTCAAGCCCTTGTATATTTGAATGGCCTTGCAATGACTCCAAAGCAAGCCCGTCAATTAGTTACTCACGGGCATATTTCAATCGGTGAGCAAAAAGTAACAATCCCAAGTTATCCTGTTTCTCGTGCAGAAGAAGAGTTAATCACCTATGTTGGCCGTTCAGTAATTGCCAATGAAAATCATTCAATCCGTCAAGATCTTGGAGGAGTTCGTGCATCTGCAGAATACGGTGAAGAAGAACCTGCTGAAATGTCTGAAGTATTTACCGCCGATGATGCTACTGTAGTTTCAGAAGCAGCTGAAGATGCTCCTTCTGCCGAAGACACAATACCTTCCGGGGGTGAACAGTGATGTCCCGTAAGGCAATCGTACATATTTTCAGTTCTTACAACAACGTTTTGATGACTGCAACCGATTTAACTGGAGCTGAAACCATTGCTAAGTGCTCTGGTGGACAAGTAGTAAAGAGCGGAAAAGATAGCGGTGGACAATTCGCAGCAACTCGTGCAGCAGAACGACTTTCAGATATGCTCAAGGAAAAAGAGTTCACCCAAGTTATCGTACGTTACCGTGCACCTGGTGGCAATAAAGCCACTAACACTGGAAGTGGCGCTCAAGCAGCAATTAGAGCAATGACTCGTGCTGGAATGACTATTACTCGTATCGAGGATGTTACGCCAATAGCACATGATGGTACCAAGGCAAAGGGCGGCCGACGTGGCCGACGTGTTTGAATAGGAGTGATTAGGATGAAATCAGAAGTAATTAGTCAAGAAGGCAATAAAATAACTCTATTACTTACAGATACAAAAACCTCTGAGGTTAATGCTATTCGTAGGACAATTCTTTCAGATGTACCCCGTATGGCTATTAATAAGGTTCGTTTTGAAATGGGCCTTACTCAAGATAGTCAAGGTGAATATTTTGAATCTATCAATGCTTTACCGGATGAAGTAATTGCACACCGCTTAGCAATGCTTCCAATTCCTACTTATTATGATCGTTTCGTCTTCCCTGAAGATGACCCTGCAAACGAGGGATTGCCAGAGGACCAATGGGGAAGTCCTGCCTCTCAAATTATTTATCATTGTAGCGTAAGAGGGCCATCTGCCGATAGTGACGAAGAAAATGTCATTGTTCGTGCAGGTGATTTGAATGTATTGGGTGAAGCTGATTTG
>JABIHC010000099.1 GCA_018649825.1 Methanobacteriota archaeon | reverse complement strand
GGTGTGTAAATCCTGAAGCCAAGGCAGACCAAAGCGCTCACCGACTTCATCACCGATTGCTAAGAAGAGTAAACCGCCACAATCTTGCCGAAGTTGGCGCATCATTGCAGGTACAACTGAAGCCGCAGGAAACAACAAATCGGTTTCCCCTTCGCGGTATTCGGAGTCGAAAAGGCACACAGGTTTGCCGGTGCAGAAGGCCGCAATTGCCTCGTCCACTTTGCCCATAGTGTAAGCGCACGCCCTCGCGTTGATGAAACCAGCGGCTATAGTTGGTGAAAACGCCCTCCAGACTAACAAGAATAAGATGGCGGAGGGTGATTAATAGTAACTTTCCGAATCTCGCTATTTCTGTACTCAGCGAATACAGACATTGTTTTACGCGCTCAAGAAATCGTGAAGGCAGAGTTTGGTGGGACAGGCCGGGCTTGAACCAGCGACTTCGGCATCTTCAGTGCCGCACTCTCCCAACTGAGTTACTGTCCCTTGGGTATTCCGCTCCACAAGCAAACACATTTCAACACTTTCGGATAAAACCTGATTTTTTGAGTTCAAAATAAATCGTCATCATCATTTTCAGAGTTGAACAGATCATCTTCATCATCTGTGCCAGTGGTGGAGTCGGTAGTAGCAGAAGCCTTTGCTTTCTTGGCCTTTGTTGGCTTCTTTTGCGTTTTCTTGGTTGCCTCTTTTGCTTGTTCATCAGAACTTGCAGATTCGGCCTCGGCTTCAGATTCGGCCTCGCCTTCAGATTCTGACCCGCCTTCTGTTTCTTCGTTGACAGCAGCATCTTTCTCGGCTTGAACTACAGCATCTTCAGCAGCGATTAGTTCGGCCTTTTCTTGCCCAGACTTTTCTGCATCAGAATCAGCATTTTCGTCATTTTCTGCGCCTGACTTTTCCATTCCGGCATGAGATACTACTTTCTTTTGCCTCTCATCACGAGCTTTACGCTCAAGTTGACGATGCCGACACTTCTCGATACTTTGGTACATGAACATAGCATCGTGTTCAAGTAAAGGTGAATCAGAAATAATTGTGACATCAAGCCATTCGCCATCTTCAACAAGGAATTCAGCAATTGGGTCGAAATTCAAATCAGATTTTTTGATTTGAGTATAGTGCAAAGCATTTCCAGAACGATGCTCGATCCCAGAGAAATGGCAATAGAAGGTCTTTGTACCAATAGTTTCACGAACCAAATCGAAAAGTTCGCCATAATCTTCAGAAGTCTTCAAGCGACCATGGCCACGAGCATGAATATGAGCCATGTTTATTACAGGAATTGTTCCTTCAACATGATTTACAACTTCCAAAACTTCTTCCAATGAACCCCATAGTTCTTGTCGCCCACTGGTTTCTATTCCGATTTTCATTGGGGTGCCATCCTCAAGCCAAGGGAATGCAGGGTATTCTTCCCCATCTCCCCAAAGTTGATTTGCTCGGTCAACCACACCAGCAAAAATATTGGCTATTTGCTCATTGGCCTCTCTCCCCCTTCCGGTTTCCCCGTAATGGCCTACGTGGCAGGTGATATGGCGTGCATTGAGCACCTTGCCTGCTTGTAGTGCAGATTCCATTTTTGCGAAGGAGCGAGCCCTCTGGGAACTATTTCCAAGTAATTCAGCATAATAAGGGCCGTGAATATTCATTTCAAAATTTGCTTTATTGGCTAGAACTCCGGCCTGCCAAAATTGGTCAAAATGATTTGGTGCAACCAAGCGAACAGTTTGAACTTCCATTGTATCAAGGCCAAGGGCGATGATATCATCTATGCCTTCAACAATAGTTCGCCCTTTACAAGAGAGCGGAACTCCCGCCGGTCCTAATCTTACTGGCATGTCCCCTTCCCCACCTTGCG
The DNA here is from genome assembly GCA_018649825.1 of Methanobacteriota archaeon. Classification (GTDB taxonomy): domain Archaea; phylum Thermoplasmatota; class Poseidoniia; order Poseidoniales; family Poseidoniaceae; genus PSPT01. The sequence continues at coordinate 2,952 of JABIHC010000099.1, read as the reverse complement.
GCCTTCCGGCCCACAGGGTTCACCTTCTAAACAATACGCAGAAAGATTCTCATTAACGATGTCTAAAGAGGGCCTTATCCAAACGCCGTAATGTAGTACTGAGTTCAAATCATTCATTTTTTCACCGCTTAGTAATGAATTATCGGCTTTGACCTTTATTAACCCAAGTATTGAAGCGTTAGTAAGTAGATATTCGGTGCAAAGGGAATGGAAATTGAGAGAGAGTTGGGTGGGATGGGTAAAGTTGAGTCCCCGGAATTGTTGACGATACCCAATGGGGTCAATCTTCAACATAGTCATCCAACAATGTATCGGCCGATTCAGCCATCATAGTTTGCCTTTCAAGCCCAGGTTTGAAATAATGATCTGAACCGAGTGAACCTTTCTTTTTGGGCATGTGGATGTGTGAAACTGCATCTGCAGCATCTCCAACACCGAAGCGCCCGCCTCCTCCAACACGCGGAGTTCTTATTCTCGAGACAAGGGCAGTTGCTGCGCCACCACCAACTACTCCGCCACCAGCTATGATTACTGCATCCTCAACATCTTCTGGGTCAAGCAAAAATGTATCTACTTCTTCTGCTGAAGAATTGTTTGATTGAGAAATATTAGCAGTATTATCATTTGAACAGGCACTACAATCATTTGTCGTGGTGTTGACCCAAATTGTTTCAGGCCAAACAATATCACATCCTGTTGCGGATACATTAGAGAGATTCTCTCCTTGTGCCGTATCATTACAAGCATCGGAATCATCAGGGATGCCATCTCCATCAATATCGTTTATTGATAAATCAGGCCACACAATATCACATCCTGTTGCGGATACATTAGATAGATTTTCTCCTTGTGCCGTATCATTACAAGCATCGGAATCATCAGGGATGCCATCTCCATCAATATCGTTTATTGACAAATCCGGCCAAACAATATCACATCCTGTTGCGGAGACATTAGAGAGATTTTCTCCTTGCGCCGTATCATTACAAGCATCGGAATCATCAGGGATGCCATCTCCATCAATATCAGGCAAGTCAATACATCCATCTATTGGATTATTATCATTCGTCGAATTCACTGCCTCAAAGGGGCATTTGTCAGCCCCGTCGCCTATTGGGTTGAGGGTATTATTTAGGCCATCATTATCAATGTCAATATCACAAACATCCCCTCCACTAAAACCTGGAACCTCATCGCCATCAAAATCATCTTGCCCAGCATTCCAAATAATGGGGCAATTATCTAGAGAATTAATAATTCCATCTCTGTCAACGTCCTGATCATTATTTACGAACGCAGTGGAATCATACATATTTGGAATCCCATCTTGGTCATAATCCCACAAAAAGTCTGCCATATAGCCAGAACTAGCAGAGAGCAATATTGTGTTCCCGCCCCACTCTATAGAAAATGCTTGAGTAGAGACTATGCTAGAAATGATTACTCTGCCATCTGTCATTGCAGAAATCTGTTGACTACCTTCTGCACTAGGCAAAGCAAGTTTTTGTCCAACGGTTAATCCATTCGGAGATATTTCAAAAACAAATTTTCCCATAATGGAGTTATAATATGGACCTAATGACATACTGTCTGAATTGACAGAATAATTACCGATTGCTGAGGCCAACACTTGTAGATTACCTGCAGAATCAATTGCTATATCAGCAATTAAAATACTTGATGTTGAATCAGTTGCACTTGCATTTGCCTCAATAGTAGATTCCAAACTTTCATTATTATGCGAATATACTTTTGAGTCATAATTCCAACCTGCAGCAGCACTACTAGTGCCGAAAACAAGGCTAGAATACAATAATTCAGATTGCTTGGAATATTCAAGGCCGGAATATTCAACATCAAAGATAGTTGCACCACAATTGTTTTCAAAAATACTTGCTGCTGATTGAGAAGAACCACTAAAATCTACTTTCCATAGTGCTATATGGAGACTTGAATTTGTACAAGGAGAAATTAGTTCTTTTGAGCCGAATTTTGTTGAAGTTTGGTATGATGCACCAATGAAATAACTTGAGCCGTCAGATGAAATATGCAAACTCTCCTCAATACCATCATTTGACGAGCACGCACCATCCACATCATTTGCCGCACAATTATCTGTGTGCCATTGTATTGTCCCATTAATATCATACTTGGAAACAAAAACATCCCCATTTCCACCATAGAATGACTGCCCAGCAGCATAAAAAGGGCCATCGCTATATGTGCCAGTTGCAATAATATATTCACCTCCATTTTCGTTTGAAAAAATAGCATCCGTAAATTCTCCTTGACCTGTTGATGAAGAGAGGGTATCTTTCCATTCAAGCGCACCAGTATCAGCATTTATCATCATAATGATTGGCTCAATAGCAGATGTTGCATAAATAGAAGTCCCTTCATAATCAATTGAGGAACTATAACTGCCACTTATTACTATTGATCTTTGATCAAATGACAGGGCAATAGAATTGGCGCTTGCAGAACCATTTGTATCACTCCACGGTACGGTTTGTGTCGCCCAAAGCCAATTGCCTGAAGGTGATTTTGCTGCAGCATATAATTGCGTAGAGCTTTTTCCATTTAGCACCCTGTCACCAAAATATACACTTGTTGCGTCCATAATCAATTCACCAGTAATATATGTAATACCGTTATTTGCAGTTACTGAATCTTTGATATTATATGAGTTTGCATTTGTAGATGGAATAATCTTAAACATACCCTGAATCTGTGAGCCATTTTGATTTACTCCTCCAGAATGAGATAATTCTTTCTCTAACAATTCATTTGTATTGTCATCCATTGGAATTGAAGCAATTGATGCTGAAATAATCATTATTATTATTCCAGCATATACCAAAATTGAATTAATATTTTTCTTGTTTTTCATTTTTTCACTTCCTAATTATCTTGAGATTCATCAATGTCTAGTTTAATCCAACCTTCGTATGC
>JABIHC010000046.1 GCA_018649825.1 Methanobacteriota archaeon | reverse complement strand
GGAGCCCTCAAGCGGAGTGTAATAATCAATTCATTAGAATCCAACATATTTCCAGCCCATGATGGATTGGAATCATAATCGCCGTCCTCAGTCATATCACCATACATTGAAGTTACCTTTAGCCCAAGTGGGCGTGTTTCTAACATTGCATTTGGGCCTATTGAAATAATTGCCCTCATTGTAATTGTGCTATATGATTGCATCTCAGGCAACATATATTCTTGAATATCTGTAAGGAATACACAACGATCTGTGGGGAGAGCCTCGCCACTAACCATTTCCAAACATTCTTCCTCGGTTTCTGGCTGAGAATTATCAAAGTTGTAAACAATAGCCCAAGATACACTCCACTCTGAAAGTGTACCCATTCCTGGAACTTCGTTCCAAATCCATTCGTCACCACTACGAGTTGCAGTATGGTTATGGAGGCTTGGCGTATCAGGTACATTTCCATTGTTTGTTATATTTACCGTATAGCGCACTGTTCGACCGGGTGCGGTTGTTTTCACACTATTCTCGACAGTTGGGTCTAAGTCAATCCGCATGTCGTGGAATTCCCTGACTTCAACGGTAACGATTAGTTGATCTCTAAGGCGTGTTGAAGTTGGACCAGTTTGAGGGTATGCTTCCTCAGAGAAACACTCCAGATAGATGAAATATGTTCCTGCTGAAACTTGGAGAGGAATATCAATGACCACATTTACTTCTTGGCCTTCATCGCGTTGTAGTTCAATTAAGAAATCTCTTGGGACTGCTACATCCCATAATACTTCAAGACCCTCGCTATCAGTAATGCTTGAAAGGCGCATGTCATAACGATCTGCTCCATTTCCAAAATTAGCAGTTGTTACTGGAACTGTCCACTCTTCACCTGGATTTGCAGTAATTGATACTGAATCGCTTCCTTCGCTGCTCATATCTAAATCATAGACGTGTATTACGTTAGTTGAAAGAATAACTGAATCAGAAACTCGGCTATGTCCATCGAGGTTTGCCTTTACGGAAACCGCCGGACCTAGTCCAGATTCAGCATTGAATGGTGCACAAACAATGGCAGTCACTGTGTATGCAACACCTACGTCCCATCTCCTCTTTCCGTCCCCATCTGGGTCAGGAGGTGCATTGGAGAAGTCTAATTCAACAGTCCAGTGTTCTTCTCGCCAATCATTTAGCGAAACTTCATCTGGTTTTGCCTCAGGGGCACCAGGGGTAGTAAACATCAAAAATCCAGGGGCGAAGTTCTTAATGACATCAATGTCATAACTCGCACAATCACCGGGCAATACATATTCAGTTGTGTCGAAAATTTCAAACACAATGTTACCTGTTGAACGAATACTTACATTTATCCAAAGAGACAGAATATCATAAGTGCCTGCATTCATATCTAAGACAGGTTCTCCAACAGACCAACCTTTTAGATATATTACAAATGTACCTGGATCTTCAGAAATTGGAATGCTCACTTCTAAATTTTTTGTAACTGATTGGCCCGGGTCAAGACTTACACTTAGTGGGAAGTTAACCTGCCAACCGAAAGGTAAGAACCACTCTGCTTGACCATTCAGCGTATTGGGGTCATGGAAAGCAAAGGTATCGTAAACATTTCCAGTGTTAGTAATTGTAATTGAGAAAATTGCCGTTTGGCCCTGCTCCACATCTGCCATACTATGGCTTGTATCAAGATTAATTCCGTGAACTACATCCATGTCAGTAAGCGTAATCATATCACTTCTAATTGCTGGATCTTTGAAACTAACTGCTGAAACGGTAATTGTTGCTCGTTCATCAGCAAGTGCTTGGTAAATACTTGGAGCGCGAACTCGCAAATAAAATGGAATCAATTCGCCTCCTGAAAGGAAAATTGGTGTTTCGGGGAAAATTGCCGTATCGTTTGATGTAAAGTAAAGAGTTGCAGTCCAATTTGCTGGGACCCCAGATAAGTTAAGGGAATATGTGTCAGCAACCAAATCAGTAGGACCTGGTGTTGAATTGTTTAGTGTCAAATTGAAGGCTGTTTGCTCGCCGGGTTCAATGACGTGATAATAGGTCTCTGCCGGACCAAATTCAATATCAACCTGCCCGGTTAATACGTGAGTATAACACATTGTCCATTGGAAATTATTGGTTTCTTCATTGCATTTGTTTGTATCCGACCAAGCCATGTGAGCTCCACTGCCTAAGTCATTTGAAAATGCAGGAGGCATTCCAATCTCTGGACTATTGAATGAATTAGGTCCGAGTTTGAAACTTTCCCAGTGGGTTACTACAACAATATCCCATGGGTCAAGTGCATCTACACCAGGTCCTGTCAAAGTAGTTTCATTTAGGCGCACATATACTATTTCCTCGCCCGCAGAAGAATTACCGAAGTCGTGCCATGCAATATGGACGTTGTTTTGATAATCAGTTAGTAAAGATGGATATGCACTCATCCCACCGAAGGGGCGGTTTTGTTGTATTCCACTAGGGGTCTCAACATTTGATATGGCGGTGTCTTCAATTTTCTTAATTGCATATGTGGATAAACCACCAGGTACACCATCCCAATCTCCAGCACCCTTGAGGCGTAGTTTAGTGTAATAGATTTCATAATTTACATCTTTTGCAAAGCCATAATCACGACCATCCATCCATGCAATATGCGAATTACCGGCTTGGTCAATACTAACTGAGGGGTGGAATGAATATGCATCATCTATTGTGACCCGCGTATCATTTACAACCACTAAATGGCCCTCACTACCCTTTCCAATGTCTTCTACATAGGAATTACCAGTTACTAAGTGACCGGGTTGCCCAGGTTGGAATCCAGGTGTGTTTGTGATCTTGCCATATGGGTCAAGAACAGTCGTGTATATTTCACGAGAGTTGTTTGTTGAAATGTATACCATTGCCTCTACAAGAAGGGCCATTTGGCTAGTTCCAGAACTTGAAGGGAATTCGAATGTTTGGCCGCCCGCATCTGAATTTGCAATTGTCGTGCCGGGGCAATTTCTCGTATGAGTTCCCTGTTGGCCATCAGAGCATTGTGCTAAATCCTTGAAATGAGATTGTACTGTGGTTGCGCCACCATATGATTGGCCATATAACCCAGTTGGGATAACTCCTGCGCGAACACATGAATCGTGCGCTTCTTGAATTGATTGATGATCGTCAGATTGCCCTGAAGGATCACCATCTTTTGGCCCTTCGTCAGAAACAGGAATTACAATCTTTGTTGCATTTGGATTCCACTTGTGATCATCACTTGTCGGTGGGTTGCCTGGAATATTTCCTTGAGCATCCTGCCAAGAAAGACATGCCCAGTTTGAACCGGGCCCCCAATCTTCCCCTGAATATCCAGAATATGTTGCGCCGTTGTATACAGTACCTGGTAATTTGCGAATACCTCCGCTATCATCTCCCACCACTAATCCAAGTGGTGTATTTCGTGGACCTTGCCCATCAGCCCCGTTTGGGTTAACATTGCTGCAATCGCCGCTACTTGCCGCACCCGGCATGTAGTTCCCAAGTCCGTAAATTGTTTCATAAACCGTCATATTTGCATCCTTTAGCATTGGTTTAATTCCTTGGAAATAAGAGCCTCCAGCAAAACTGCCGCCATAAACTACAGTACATACATCTGCCCATTCAGAATACATGGAACCTGAAGTATCAATGACGAAAACAAGTTCAACTTTTCCACCGCGAGTATCATCCCAAACAACTTGGACAAAATCATCACCATCAATTGCAATGTCTGGATGTCCTTTGTGTCCAATAATAGGTGTTAGTAGTGTTGAGTCAAATATTACATCAGCCTGAGTTGCCGGATAATTTGGTTCAAGCATTGCATAGTATATTTGTGGTTGAGCAAAGAATTTGTCAAGTGAATCATAATTATCTTCCCATGTAATGTGTACTGCATTCTTGGAATCAATTGCAATGGCGGGCCAGTCGCGATTATTAGTACGCTTTTCAACGATTGTGTCGGTAATAACTGTAATTGCTCCGTCGCTTGCCATACTCCCATCTAAATCATCGAGGAATGGATTGATGCAAGTGTACATAATTGCGTGATTACCACTCTTGTCTGTCCAAGAAATGTGAATCCGATCCATGCTGTCTATCGCAATATCTGGGTGCCAAGTTCTAGCTCCTCCATTATCATTTAATTGGGTGGGGGCTATGAGAGTAAAACCACGAGGATCCATCATACTATAGATCAATTGTTGGTTATTTTTTGCCCAAACCATGTGTACGTTTCCATCGGAATCAGAAACTACTGCGCTCTGTTGGGAATTTGCTCCATCATCTACAACTTGAACCGCATCAGTAATAACAACTTGAGATGCACCTGCTAGCGGCAATGCTGCCATTCCGGTCATACTTGATAAGATCATTAACATACATAGAAATATACTCTTGTTTCGATTATTCATTTCAACACCACTCGTTATCGCTTAAGCAACAACTTTTGCTCCCACTTAACCTACTTAACCGCGACCCTTTATGGTCACGGAAGAAATATTATTATTCAAATATTTTATTAAAATATATTATTACATTATGCCCATTCAGATTTGTCAAAACTAGAGCCGAATGAGCCGCTATCATCCATTTCTACTTCCGAATCTTTTTGTTTAGAAGAAGATTTTGATTTGGGCTTATCTCGAGCCATTTCTTTTTTCTTCCTTTCAAAATCATCCACCGGGCCGGGCTCCCCTGAGCCAGCCCCATAATTATGCTTAATTTCGTGGATTACTCCAAGTTTTGCTAGCCATAGACGGCGGAGGGCTTGCATTAAATTATTCTTTGATAGGCCATCAAGCCAAATGGGCTCGCTGACATTAAATGCTTGCAGAGGGCCGTCTCCTTTGCTTTTATCTCCGCCGACATGAATACCCCAATCTACGCCACCATCTATTAAGGAAAGACGAATTGAATGCACCCAATCTTGCCATTGTTCAATATCTGCTTTTGAATGTTCTTTCATTTCATTTTGTTGCCCAGCATCAACTCGCGTCATACTTGAAATTGCAATTAAATCCCTCCCTTTAGGATGGACAATATTGAAGGCGTGCCCATTTGGACCAGGGGGGTATCTAACTAGCCAATGGACCAATGCACGTTCATCGTCTTGAGGTTTTGGATTCAATTGTTCCTCATTTAGCCAACGCAACAAAGTGGCATGTAAATCATCGCCCATAATCCAAGGGGGGTGAACGCCCTTCATCAAGCCGTTGGAATTACAATTCACT
>JABIHC010000047.1 GCA_018649825.1 Methanobacteriota archaeon | reverse complement strand
CCCCTCTTCCTTGTTGCAAAGACCGATAATCATCAGGGCTAAGATATCCGCAGAATTTATTTTTAATATCTAGAACTAATGTAGCATCCGGATTTCGTTCTTCGATTGCATCAAGGGCGATATTTATCGGGGTGTTATCTCGAATTCGCATCAAATTTGTCAGCATGTGCGTTCTTGCAATCTCCTTGCGAGGGTCTTTTCCTTGAGCACATATTTGAAGAAATACTTGCATTGGTATTATGCCAGCAACCCCTTTGTCCTTTTTCGCCCTTACCATTATTACTCTTGTATTATGGTCAGTAAATTTTCGCGCAATTTCTGCGAAATTAGTTTTTTCAGGAACGAGCACAAATTCATCGCGCAATTCAAGTGCTTCAGCGACTGAACCTGGTGGCGGTGGCGTTTCTTTTTCGGGTTCGGGAAATTCCCCTCCCATTTCACGAAAGTCAGCAGTGCTGAGGTAGCCGAGGAATTTATTTTCTTTTGTCAATACCAATACACCTTCTGGATTACGCTCTCTAATGGTATTAATTGCAATCTCGAATGGAGTATCCTCGCGGATACGTAGAATATCAGTGGACATATGATTTCGTGCTAATTCTTTCAAGGGATTTAGCCCCTTTGAACAGGCTAGTAAAAATTTATTTTCTTTGAGAATTCCAGCAATGCCCTTGTCCTTTTTTGCCCTAACTAAAACAACCTTATTTTTCGCTGGAGATAGAGACATCGCAACATCACTTAACACGGCTGAGTTAGTTACCAAGGCGAACTCATCACGAAGTTCTAGGTCGGAAACCATCATTGACATTTGAGCCACCGTAAGTAGGTAGGTAATATGTATCAATTATACTTTCCCCCTCTGTCAATAGTATTTGCCATTTACAATATTAGTTGCCTTTTTGATAAAGACTAAATCACGCCCTATACACATAGAAGCATGGCCGGCGATGAACCTATGCTTCGCGACCTCCGGCATGATGACCATTACCAAGTGGTAGACCCCGATACTCCCTTGCCAAAAATTGCTGGGCTTTTTGCCAAAAAACCAAATGATGCAATACTTGTCTACAACAGAAAAGATGATTTGTTTCTCGGCGTAGTTTACCTTTATGATTTTCACAAAGCATATGGCCAACCACCAAAAGGAGTTTCTGTAATCCATAAGGCAACAGTAAAGGAAATTGCTAACCCAAATATTGCTTCAATAAATTGGAATTCAAATATATCTCAAGCATGGGCGCTGGTCAATAAATTAAAACCAAAGGCGCTATTGTTGCATGACGATGATAATGAATTTGCAGGATTTTTTTCCAATGAAGATATGTGGGCTGGAATGGAAACTATTGGCAAGAAGGTTGTGTAAGAATGGCAGAGGAATATATTCTTGATGATGTTATTGAGGAATTTTTTGACGAAGATACCCTCCTGTCTAATATCAAAAATAACCCTTTCAAATGGACTATTTCACTTGCACTAATTCTGCCAGGGATGATCTATACCTCTCAAGGATACACAGACTATTCAACAGCAATATCCGATTGGGGATTACCTACAAATTTTGAATTATTTCTTGAAATCCTAATCACCGGCCAATTGATGATTGCGCCCATCTCATGTTACCTTTTTTCAAGAACAGGAAATGTCGCCCCTGCACTCCTAATTGCTATGGCGGGGTCAGCAATATTAGTTGCCAACCCGCATGAAATTGCCCGAATGTCCCAAGGACTTGGAACTCCATTTGCATTATTTTGTTTGGCTATGACTGCTCCGATGATTTGGGTACTCAAAGGAAAGAAAAAGTTGCTTGATCCCGGTAAAGAACGTATTGCATGGTGTAGCCTATTGGCAATTTCAATTCTAATGTTTTCTTCGGCAACGGTCGTTCCGTCAAGTGGCGTTGCTCTTGCCGAGTTAAATTGTGATGATGGCATTGGAGCAATGATAAATCAGTTTGACTTTTTTGCAGGTTCAATACAAGGCTGTGATGCAGCAACTTACCGTTATGCACCCATGCTATTTATTGTCGGTGCAATCGCTTGGGCATGGCCAAGAGGCAAGGAAATCATTGGAGAAATTATTGATGATATTGTAGAACATGCCATTGAACATTGATCATTAATCACTAATATCTCCCTCAAAACATTGTCTAGTAATTGATGGCTTTGGCATAAAATAGATTGAGTATAGTTAGATGCCTACTCAATAATAATCCGCAAAGGTATTTGCTGGCCGAGATAAATTTCTCCTGAGCCATTATTTGCATGAAGTGCCTCTCCATGTAGCGTTTGCCCGATTTCACGAAGCAAATCAAAACCATAAATATCTGAATCACTCAAAGGTATTTGCCCAACTGCTAAGCCACCAAAAGTTTCCACCAAGTCAACAATGTGCATCTGTTCGACCTCGCGACGCCTTTGAATAAAGGGATGATCAAAATCAGGTGTGACGCGGTTTATCACCACTCCTTCCACTCCAATATTGAATTCACCAAGTGACTTTACTGCTCTGCGACTTTCAGCAACCGCCATTTTTTCAGGAATAGTTACCAATACAAACCCAGTTTTTGTTTCATCGGTGAGAATTTTACGAGTTTCGGTAACTCGCTCATTAAAGCGATCCAATTCATCTTGAATTGCAGCCTCTTGTTTGCGTCCAAAAATAAGACTTTTAATGCCGCCAGATGCGCGAGAAATTCGAGCAATTCTACCACTCCATCCTTCAAGTAATTCGGGTAAGGAAAGGAAACGTAAAGTGTGACCAGTAGGCGCAGTATCAAAAATTATCACATCAAAACGCGGGTCATTCAAGTGTTTCAATAAGCGGTCAAAAGCAAGTGCTTCGTCAAGGCCAGGAAGAAGCATGTCAGCAGCCTCAATATTAGACATTTCATCAGCGATTTCTTGCTTAGCCTGTGGCGCCATAAACATCTCCATCTTTGCACCTAACCCTCCACTTAGTGCACTGGAAAGTTTGGGCAATAAATCACTCATTTGCCCTTCTGGATCTAACTCCATTCCCCACAGATTTTTCACTTCTTCAACCTCTGTAGGCTCATTTTCTAATTGAACGCCAAGGGAGTCGCTGGTTGAATGGGCTGGGTCACTGGAAACTAGCAGTGTACGGAATCCTGAATCCGCCAGCCAAATGGCAGTTGCAGAGGCACATGTGGTCTTTCCGACCCCACCCTTGCCGCCGAATAATATTAGTCGGGCCATGGCCGTCCGAGTTGGTCTTCCTTCATGCTATTGTCGCCGACACAATATCAAATAAATCAGCATATAATATGGAAAAAGTGCAAGAATTGCTCTCAAATAGAAGAAAGAAATACTTGGTGAAAGCGAAGATGTGATTATTGAATCCCATCAAGAGATGCTTTTTGAGCAGCAGAAATCTTTGCCATGCCAATCTCTGCCATGTCAAGTAGTGCATTAAATTCATCACGAGAATAACTCGATTCCTCGCCGGTCCCTTGAACCTCAATGTAATCTCCGTTGGCGAGTGCAACAACATTCATGTCAACATCCGCATTGCTATCCAAGATGTAATCCAAATCAAGATATGACTTTCCGTCAATCAATCCAACACTAATGGCTCCCACATCATACGGGATAACAGAGTTCTCGTGTGCTACCATTTGTTCTTCAGTTAACTCGGGTTTTGTCCATCCTTCCTTCAGTTGTTCAAAAGTTGGGCGCATTTCAATTGGCAGACAATCTCCAGAAGCAATGAGGCGGCGGACCGCTAATCGGAGAGCAATTCCTGCTGCGGTAATTGAAGCGCAGCGGGTTCCACCATCCGCGTTCAAAATATCGCAATCAACATTCAAAGCGACAGGACCCAATGCTTCTAGGTCAATTGAACCCCGAAGGCTTCTAGCAACTAAACGCTCAATCTCTGCAGTCCTGCCCTTTGCACCATTTCGCTCACGGCGGAAACGTGAATCAGTAGAACCAGGAAGAAGTGAATACTCAGCATGAACCCAGCCTTTTGTAGCATCACGAGGAAACCATCTTGGCAAGCGAGCCTCCTTTGTGCAGCAAGCCAGCACAACGGTTTCACCTTGGCGATAAAGCACAGAGGCGAGGGCATTTGTGGTGAAGTCTAATGTGACTTCAATGTCCCGCATTTCATCTAATTCTCTTGAGGTCTCAAAACCGGTCTTTATCTTCGCCATAAACGATGGCGAGTTGGCCTCATCCATCAATGCTTCGCGCGCTAACAACGAGAATCATTACAGGTGCTTCATCATATATGCAAAGAATCAATTTTGATAAAACCGGCAAAGACAATTACCAAACACCTCTTGCACAATTCATGGCCTATGACCTACTAAATGCAAAAGCACCTGTTTTGAAAGGCAGAGCATTACGCATCGTTGCTAGGTTGTCCGAGACTCCAATCATTAGACGCTTACTGCTTGCAGATATGATGCGAAGCGTAGGAATAAAAAAACTTAGAAAATCAACCCCCCCTGATATTGAAGGTGAGTTAATCGAACACTGGAAACCCGTAGTTAGCAAGCCTTGGTCAGAGGAAAATACCGGAATCAATTTGAACGCAAAGAGAGAATTGCCCCTCGGACAAATAGCCACCGCTTACCGTAGTGGATTAGCCCGACCTACCGAAGTTATTGCCGATGCCTTGGCCCGACTACGCGCTGATCAAGAGACTGAAAACGGAGTTCAACCAATGCTATTTTTGTTTGAAGAAAGAGCGATGAAAGAAGCGATTGCTAGCGAGGAACGCCTTGATGCCGGCAATCCAATTAGTGCTCTTGATGGAGTGCCGGTTGTTATCAAAGATGAGATGGATACTATAGGGTGGCCCACTTGCTCTGGAACTTCATTTATTGGCGAGATTCAGGGACCTGCAACGAGTGATGGAACTACAGTGAAACGCTGGCGAGAAGCGGGAGCAATAATCCTTGGAAAAGCCAAAATGCAGGAATTGGGCATCAGTGTTTTTGGCATTAATCCTAATCATGGAATCATTCGAAACCCAATCAAT
>JABIHC010000086.1 GCA_018649825.1 Methanobacteriota archaeon | reverse complement strand
GTAAATTGCGAATTGATTGACCTTCAAACTTTAATTCCTTGGGACCGTGATACCATAGTCAATTCGGTTAAGAAAACGGGCCGCTGCGTGATTGTCCATGAAGCACCAAAGACAAGCGGCTTTGGTGCTGAAATGTCTGCATCTATTCAAGAGAGATGCTTCTATAATCTAGAAGCACCAATAGAAAGAGTAACTGGATGGGATACCCCCTTCCCCCATTCAACTGAATGGGATTACTTGCCAAGTCCACAGAGAATTGCCGATGCAATTAAGCGAACACTGGAGGAATAAACATGGGAATCTACGCATTTAAATTACCAGACATTGGAGAAGGAGTCGTTGAAGGAGAAGTTGTTGAATGGAAGGTCGCAGTTGGTGACAAACTCAAGGAAGATGATCTAATTCTTTCTGTAATGACTGACAAAGCAACCGTTGAAATTCCTTCGCCAGTTGATGGCAAGGTTACGATGATTAAAGGTGGAGTTGGAGAAATTATCGCCGTAGGTAGCGTATGTATAGAATTTGAAGTTGAGGGAGATGGAAATGCTTCAGCAAGTTCCGCTGACTCAAAAGCCGCTTCTACTGTTGTTGATGATGCCCCCACTCCTGTTGCCGAACCTGCTTTGGATGATACCCCTGCTCCAGATACCTCGTCTAATCGTGCACCAGGAACAAAACCTATGGCAAGCCCTGCAGTTCGCCGAAGTGCTTTGGAAGCCGGAGTTGATTTGGATCAGGTTGTTGGAAGTGGACCAGCTGGAAGAATTACTCGCGCCGACCTTGCGGCTTGGATTGCAAATCCTGTTGCCCCAGCATCTTCGGATGATAGTGCCACCGCATCATCCTCTGGTTCATCGGTTTCAACCCCTGTATCCGCCTCATCTGTTGCAAAAGTTGCTAAGAACGGAGTTACCGAAATACCGGTCATCGGTCTGCGACGAAAAATTGCTGAACAGATGGTTAAATCAGTTACCACTATTCCTCACTTCTCCTACTTTGAAGAAGTTGATGTCACCGAGTTGGAGAGTCTGCGCCAGCATCTAAATGCAAATCGTTCTGCAGACCAACCTAAGTTAACCTACCTCCCATTTATTATGCAGGGATTGGTAAAGGCTCTAGCTGACAATCCAATTTGTAATGCAATATATGATGATGAAGCCGGCAAAGTGTTCCGTCACGAGGCCGTCCATCTTGGCATAGCAACTCAAACCGACCGCGGGCTATATGTCCCTGTCGTCAAGCACGTTGAAGCAATGGATGTATGGACTTCTGCTGCCGAAATGATGAGGGTTAGCGATGCAGCAAAGAAGGGAACTGCAAGCATTGACGACTTAAGTGGTTCAACCTTCACCATCACCAGCCTTGGAAGAATGGGTGGACTTGGTGCTACTCCGATAATAAACAAGCCAGAAGTGGGAATATTGGGAGTTCACAACGCAGTTGAAACTCCAGTTGTCATCGACGGAAGAATCGAAGTCCGCCGAATAATGCGCCTTTCAAGTAGTTGGGACCATAGAGTGGTTGATGGATGGGATGGAGCCATGTTAGTACAATCTCTGAAAAAGTATTTGGAACACCCAGCAACCATTTTCATGTGAAATTTGGAGGGAGAAATTTGAGTAATATACGCAAATGCAAGGTTCTCGTAGTCGGGGCAGGCCCCGGTGGATATGTCGCCGCCATCCGAAGTGCCCAATTGGGCATGGACACGGTAATAGTGGAAGGGCAAAGAGCAGGTGGGACCTGTTTAATTCGCGGTTGTATTCCTTCAAAAGCGATGATTCATGCCGCTCACCGCCTTCACAATATTTGTGACCATATGGATGAGGGTGGGCACATGGGAATTTCCGTAACTGCGCCACCTGTGCTAAATATGCAAGGTTTGGTTGAGTGGAAAGAGAAAATCGTCACCAAGTTAAACAAGGGTGTTGAACATCTGATAAAGGCAAATGGGGCTGAACTGATAACTGGTTGGGCAACCTTTGTTGATGCCAAAACCGTGTCTGTGAAAACTGCAGATGGTGAAATGAGAATCGAGGCTGAGCACGTAATCATGGCGCTCGGTTCAGTACCTACTGAATTACCTTTCATGCCCTTCGAAAATAATGTGATTTCAAGTAAAGGTGCTTTGGAATTGCAAAATGTCCCTGAGCACTTGGTTGTCGTTGGCGGGGGATACATTGGACTTGAGTTAGGAATTACTTACAAACTGCTTGGTTCCGAAGTCACAATTCTTGAAGCAATGGATAGTGTGGTGCCAATTTTTGACAAGGAAGTTCGCCGACCTGTTGAATTGTACCTAAAGAAAAACAAGGTAAAGGTTCACACTGGTGTTTTCGCAAAAGGTGTTGAGGATATTAAGGGAGGGAAAACCAAGGTCTTCTTCACTCCAAAGGATGCCGATAAGGATGAGCCACCCCAGGAGATAATTGCAGATAAGGTACTGGTTACAGTTGGTCGAAGACCAAATGTTAAGCGATGCGGAATTGAAGCGACTGGAGTTTCCCTTGATGAAATGGGTTTTGTCAAGGTCGATGAGCGCTGTGCCACAAATATGCGAAATGTTTGGGCAATTGGTGATGTTTCAAACATGGGTCCTATGCTAGCACATGATGCGAGTTTCCAAGGCGAATTGGTTGCTGAAATAATCGCTGGCAAAAAGAGAATATATGATCCAGTTGCCGTTCCAGCAATTGTTTTCACTGAGCCTGAAATTGTATCAGTTGGACTTTCGCCAGACGAGGCGAAAGAAGCCGGCCACCCAATTATTACCGGTAAATTCCCGCTTGGAGCAAATGGCCGTGCTCTCACACAAGAAGCAGAAAAGACCGCTGGATTCATCCGCGTTGTGGCAAGAGAAGATACCCATCAAATACTCGGAATACAATGTGTTGGAACCCATGTAAGTGAATTATCTGGAGAGTTTACGCTAGCACTTGAAATGGGTGCAGTATTGGAAGATATTGCCGGCACCATTCATGCACATCCAACGATGAGTGAAATCTTCCATGAAGGAGTTTTAGCAACTTTGGGTCATGCAATTCACACAACCAATTAGTGTATTGGCCCTTGTGATTTCTCACTTAACTTCCACACGACAAACAATCATCTGGGGTATCAAGGCTACAAGCGATTGCTTCCATTGAGGGAACTTCTTCTGCTCTTTCGGCAAGGCCTGAAACGGTTTTATCCTCTCCCGATTTGGCATCGACAGTGAATTGAATTGCGTCGGCTGCGGCCTTTGTTCGAAGATAATACATTCCTGTCTTCAATCCCTTTTGCCAGCCATAGAAGTGCATGGTGGTTACTTTTGCCGGATTGGCATCAATCATGTGGATATTCAAACTCTGACTTTGGTCAATATATGCGCCGCGGTCTGCAGCCATGTCAATGATGTGACGCTGCTTGATTTCCCAGGTAGTTCGATACAATTCTTTGATTTCATCTGGGATTCCAACAATTTCCTGTATGCTTCCTTTGTGAATAAGAATTTGATTCTTCATGTCAAGGCTCCACAAATCTCTATCATTCAAATCACGAACAAGGTGTTTATTGATACAGACAAATTCGCCACTTAGAGTTCTTCGCACATACAGATTGGAAGTAAAGGCCTCAAAACACTCATTATTTCCAAGAATTTGACTGGTTGATGCAGTTGGCATTGGCGCTAATAATAGTGAATTTCGCATGCCATGCTCAACGATTTCTGCCTTCAATGAATCCCAATCCCAGCGCCCGCTGTGATCATTCATACCCCAAAGGTCAAATTGCAAAATGCCCTTGCTTGCCGGACTACCTTGGAAGGTCTCATACGGGCCATCAACAAGTGCTGCATCCCTCGATGCAGTACATGCTGCAAAGTAAATCGTTTCAAAAATCTCCTTGTTGAGAAGTTTTGCCTCATCGCTATCAAATGGTTTCCTTAGCATAGCAAACGTATCGGCCAAACCTTGAACTCCCAAACCAATTGGGCGATGTCGCAAATTGGAAGTTTTTGCTTCCTTAACGGGGTAATAGTTTCGGTCAATGACTCGATTTAAGTTTCCTGTAGCATGATAGGTGACATCAAACAATTTCTGATGGTCAAAGGAATTGGTTTCCATGTTGACGAACTTAGGAAGTGCAATACTGGCTAAATTACAAACTGCAACTTCATCGGCAGAAGTGTATTCTAATATTTCGGTGCATAGATTTGAACTGCGAATTGTACCAAGATTTTTCTGATTGGATTTTTCATTACATGCATCCTTGTACATCATGTAGGGAGTGCCGGTCTCAATTTGAGATTGAGTAATTGCATCCCATAAATCTCTCGCTTTGATTACACGTCGGGCCTTGCCCTCAGATTCGTATTTTGCATATAGTGCGCGGAATTCATCTCCATAGGTGTCATGTAAGTCTGCACACTCATTTGGACAGAACAAACTCCACTCTCCATTACTTTTTACTCTCTCCATGAATAAGTCCGGCGTCCAAAGTGCATAGAACAAATCACGAGCCCTCATTTCCTCTTTTCCATGGTTTTTCTTTAGGTCGAGGAACTCAAAAATATCGGGATGCCAAGGCTCAAGGTAAACTGCGATCGAGCCTTTACGCTTGCCTCCGCCTTGGTCAACATATCGGGCGGTATCATTGAAAACTCGCAACATCGGAACAAGTCCATTTGAGGTGCCATTTGTACCCTTGATGTAGGAACCTTTTGAGCGAATATTATGAACCGAAATTCCAATTCCACCGGCGGATTTTGAAATCATTGCACATTGCTTTAGTGTGTCATAAATCGCATCAAGTGAATCATCTTGCATTGTGAGGAGGAAACAACTGGACATCTGAGGCTTTGGTGTGCCGGAGTTGAAAAGTGTAGGTGTGGCGTGGGTGAACCATCCCTCTGACATCAGGTCGTAGGTCTCCTTTGCCTTGGCCAGGTCATCCATGTGAATTCCAATAGAAACGCGCATCAGCATATCTTGTGGTCTCTCGGCAATCTCTCCATCCAACTTTAGGAGGTATGCTCTCTCAAGGGTTTTTATGCCAAAGTAATCGTAATTTTGGTCTCTGGAATAGTCAATATATTCATTCAATTCTTCGGCATTGGCCATTACAATTTCATGCACTTCATCAGAAATCAGCGGTGCATGCTTTCCCGACTCGGAGTCAATGTAGGCATGAAGGGCATCAACGGTTTTTGAGAAAGTTCCAATAGTACATCGATGCAAGTCGTCAATGCAAATACGCGCTGCTAGGTAACTGTAATCTGGATGGTTACTCACTAGGCTGGCTGCAGTTTCTGCAGCCAATTGATCTAATTGTCTAGTTGTCACGCCATCGTATAGCCCTTCAATTACCAATTTTGAAACCATTCCTGGGTCAACCCATTCGGAATTCAACCCCTCTGAAAGACGAATCAATTTCTCCAAGATTGCGTCAAACCGCACATCTTCCTTTTCACCCTGTCTATTTACTACTTTCAGTCCCAAAATAATAGCCCCCGTTGAATATTGCTTCGTGCGTAAGCCTTTCGCTGCGCGTAAGGTTTAGAAGTCTTCCTCCATAGAAAAGGTAGTTTGTACCAATCCAAGACTTGCGCCTTGCATTACACCTGCCTTCTGATATTCCGCCACCCTCTTTTCAAAGAAATTGGTTTTTCCTTGCATAGAAATCATCTCCATCCAAGGGAATGGATTGTCAGTATTGTATATTTTTGCACAGTCGAGTGACACCATTAACCGATCAGCAACAAACTCAATGTATTGCGACATCAAATTGTCATTCATTCCGATTAATGACGCCGGCAAAGCTTCGGTAATGAAACTCTTTTCGATTTCAACTGCCTCGCTAATAATTTGCCGGATTCGGTTTTCCCC
>JABIHC010000048.1 GCA_018649825.1 Methanobacteriota archaeon | reverse complement strand
TCTTGCTTTGTTGGTAAAGCAATCATTTTTTCATATTTACTTAATGAAGACGATTTTTCATCATCTTCCGACATCTTCTCATTAACTTCATCCCAAACCTTTTTCTGAGATAATTTGTGCTTTGGCAAAGGGGCTCTTTTTAATTTCAACTTCTTCCAATTTCTCCAAAATGAATCTCCTCCAAGAATTATTCCAAATAATAATGCAACCATATGGCCTTCAAACTGTAAAGATTTCCAAATGTGCAATTCTAATTCTTGCACCAATATTGCATCAGATTCATTACTTACAATTTGGTAAGTTCCAAAGGGTAGTTTTTCGGAAAATGAGCCACAATCTCCACCTGCATCACCATTCCATTCGGCAACAATATCATTTGAAGAAGAAATCATTTGCCAAGATACTTGAGGAAATGAAGAATAATTTTCAGGTAATGAACTTGAGCATCTATAATCGACATTCATATTATTTCCGGAAGAAAGTAAATTGGGGACTTCAAATAAATGTATTTCTTCAAATTCGGATTTGGGTTGGTTAACTTCGCGTATTGCGCTTTGTGAAATAGCAATTATCCACGCAATTTGTAAACCTATTACCAAAAATACCGCGGTAATAATCGCTCTACGCAATTGCTTTTTAGCCATTAGTATTTCTTCAGGCGAGGAATTGGATTGGTTTGCTATTTTTCTCCCCCCCATCCATCAACACCAATAATTTCAAGAATTTTTTTCATCCAAAGTAACTTTTCCCGTTTCCTATTGGGATTCGAAACACCAGACCATTTGCCAAAAATAGTTGAATCAAAGCCGATCAATTTTATTCTGTCAAAATGAACTCCGAAAGCAAGCAACATGCATACTGCTCTATCTCCATCTGTGAAACCGCCAGGGTTTATTGCCCCATCAATATTATGGCGAACCTGGTGGGTAAAAAAAAGAGGTGGGGGGTGAGGAAGGTCCTTCCAATTATTCAATAGAGATGCCCATTCATCCTCATTATCACCATGTGCATGAAGAGAAATTGTGATGCCCATTTCAGCTGCCTTGTTTATGTAAGGTAGTCCATCTGCATCCGAAACTACCATTGCAAGCATGTTCCAAGATTCTGGTGATACTTCATCCAACACTCCAACTGCTCCATCGCAAGCAATGAGAATGGGGGAGTTAGATAGTAATGGCTCTAAGTCGGTATGTTCTACGGCGGCACCAATTATTACTACGGCTCTTTCATCTTCATTCAATTGAGAAATAATTTCCATCAATACTTTTTGACGACCAGATTTACCCCACAAGGGAGGTGTCGATGGGCGTCTAGAGTACTCAATCAGCGAATTAATACTATCTCTGTCACTACTTTCTTCCCAAGAAAAATATTCTCTCACCTCCTCTTGTATATCAACCATCCAAGGATAGATGGGTGAAATATGGAGGTCGGCCATGCAAATCCCATAGGTCTCCTCATTATCAGCAGTACCATCCTTCAAGAACCCCGGCGGTTGTCCGAGCAACATGCCTCTGCCGAGAGATGTACCTGTCATCTCTGACCCAGTCATTTTGGCGCGCTATCCATTCCTCCCTCAAGCAACTTCGCTTACACAAAAACTTGCTCTTGAAAATAATATCACTTTAGAAGAATTACTCAATTCACCTCGGATGGAAGAAACGAGGACAAGGGGGCGATTGAGGCTGATTGAATCAATGCAGAATAAAGGAGGAGTAGATGCAATGGCTATGCGAGACATCCACACAGAAGGTGGTCAAATGTTAGAGTCTTTTTCCTATTCCTATGCTCGCCTAATCGTTGCTGCTTCAGAGCAAGAAGTACTGATGTCAAGGTGGGCGCAGGCAGAAGCGGAGCGCGCTGAAAAACTGCTTGCGGTTGATGAAATAGCATTGCCATTAATTGCAGAAACATATATCGATCAACTTCAGCGAAAAAAAACTGATGACATAGATAGTGGGATGAATTCAGAAAAAAACATTTGGCAGATAGGAATGTTAGATTTTATTGAATTATGCACCAAGATTACTGGGGAAAGATGGAGATTATTGAATCATAATGTGAAAAAAGGTTGGGTTGACCTCGGTGACCGGCGAATGACAAGCGCAAAACAACTGGCAAGACTTCTACGAGAGAGAATAAAACAAGAAATATTGCAAGATGTGAAAAACAGAATGGCGGGAGTTACTGATGAACTTGCAATAAACTTAGCAGAACCACTTGGAATGGTGACAAATCTAATGCAAAGGGTTAGTTCTGAGCGCCTTGAAATGTCTGGGGTTGAGCAACAAGATTGGCCTCCTTGTATGCGAATGGCAGTAAATGAATTAAATTCGGGGGTAAATGTAAACCATTTTGGCCGCTTATTTTTAGCATCTATGGCTGCAACAATAGGGTTAGAAGTTGAGGCAGCTACTGCATTTTTTGAGAATGCACCGGACTTCAATCCAGGGACAACTAAATATCAAATTGCTCATGTATATGATAGGGGATATACCCCATCTGGTTGTTCCAAATTAAAACTCAATCACCGTTGTGCGGTTCAAATCGGTGATGATCGTTTATGTGACCAGCCTTGGCTTGACCACCCTATGAAATACTTGCGCGCAAAACAACGCAGAAGGATGCAAGAGCAACAATTTGCCGAAACACAATCTGCCGAAACACAATCTGCTTCTCCGCAAGAGATTGAAAAAGACAAAGGGAAAGAAGAAACTCCTTCACAAACAAAATAATATAATTATTTTACAACAGTGATTCTGGGCCACCGGGAGCAAGTTCTGCCAGTGAGTTAATATCCCCAAATAATGAAGGGCCGGTTACAAAAGTTCCAACAATTCCTTGTTCGGATTCAACATTATGTGCTAATGCAGCCCAAGGGCGTCCAAAATCATCAATTTCAATATCAATGAAATCACCGAATCCGCCGCAACGAACTTGCCCACAATCATTAGTATCATCTAATATATCGTCTGCAACATTGACCGCAACAGAAGTAATTAACGGCATATCTGCGTAAATATCAGTAATTACACTAATGTAGCCACCCCATCCAGTTCCATCATCACCTTCGCCGATATAACTAACTGCAACTCTGCCATCATCGCCAGCAAATACAGTTGGGAATCCTGTTGAATTTATGCCAGGGGGTGCGACATTTATTGGTTCACTCCAACTATTTCCTTCATCTAAAGACCAAGAGAGATAGGGGAGTTGATCGTTTGAAATCCAAAAAGCATACACATTATCGGCTTCATCTGTAGCAACTGCAACCTCATGGCTATTAGTGCCAATAGTGGTAGACACGGTATGTTCACTCCAAGAATAGCCGCCATCATCGCTCTTGTAAACCGCTGGGCCATCACAACTTGGATTGCCTCTATACACATTTCCATTATTGCTACCAACGACATGCCCATGAAGGCCGGAGCATTGAGGGGTTCCGATCGGATATCCTGGGCGTTGAATATCCCAAGAACGTCCGTCATTAAGGGAACGTGAACATTGTGGCCCTAGAGCAGAACTGCCGGTGTTAATGCAAAATACATAGATCATATCTGATTGAGAAGTATGCCCTGCTGCCGGCATACTTGCAATTGATTGATGGTCTTGAGGAGAGTAATATCCTTCTGCAGAATATGGAATACTCCAAGAATCTCCACTGTCATCGGAGAATTCTACGAACATTGCAGTTAATGCATGCATGTCGAATTTTACCACTCGGTCGGTCCATTTATCGACATACAAGTATGGGTCATTTGAAGAAGGCACCTGTCCTGTTTCGGGAAATACTTGATTGAAAGGCCCAACATCTTCCCAATTCTGCCCCCAATCTTGGCTCCTAATAATGTGAGTTCCATCGCCAGTTCCTCTATAATTTGTCATGAGGATTGTTCCATCAGAAGTAATTCCTATTGTTGGCTCAAATGTTGATTCTCCAATACCATAATATGTCCCAAGAGCCCATACAGGAGTGTTATTTCCAGTCAAGTTAGCCTCCCATTCAGAACCTACTGCATTTGTCTGATTGGCAAAATGATAGAAGGTGTTTGGAGGTATTTCATTACTAAAGTCAAATGGGCTAAGAGAAGGTTCTGGTGTTGATTTCTTTTCATTGGAAAAGCAACCAGATAATGGCATTACTATGATTAATAGAGAGACGAATATCACGCGTAGGCCTATCTTCACAATATCCCTCAAAATAATGTGGTAAGGTGCTTGACTTAAACGCGTAGGGGTTTTGGGCAAAGTTATTTTGCCATTCTTTTTAGCAAGCGGTCTAATTTTTCCAAAACGTTCAGCCACACTTCAAGCGATTCCCCCTCCCCTCATCTGGTGAGGAAAATATTGAATGGTGAAAAAGTTCCATAATCGCACACTATGCACAAGAAGAAGTCTTTGTAAAATGACTATTAGTGAGTGATTAGTCGGTATCATTGGTCGAGCCAATGGACAATACCCCTTTAACAATTGAAAACAATGCAACCCTTTTACTCTTTCTCCGCATGTGGAATAGCAGCGGAAGCATTGCAGTAAAAATGGCTACTGATTTACAAAAAGAGAGTGAACAAAGGAGAATAATATTACCAGTATTGCCGGAGCGAAAACTATTTGATGAATTAAAACAATTTCATACATCCTTAGGAGAAATCCTAGATTCCATTACTGTTGAATAATAATTAATTGCTTCATTTCCTGTTAATATATACCATATTAGGGCGATTATTGATAGCATAAGCGCCCCCGTCCCTGCATGAGCAAGGCTTGGGTGGAGTAAATGGTCCGTACATTGGTTATTACTGTCGACCGCGACAATGACCTTGGAATCAAGGCTGCAATAAGGGGGCCAGTTATTGGACGAAAGGCAGTATTGACTGCTGCTTTACGACTTGGAATAGCAGACCCCGAAGAAAGCGACACCAATGCAATTCTTGGAGCATTACATCACCATGACAGGATTTCCGAAAGTGCTGACGGCGAAGAAGTTGAAGTGGCTATCTTGACTGGTGATGAAAAAGTTGGCCCGAAATCCGATCGCGCTATTGCTGCCCAACTTGAAGAAGTTGTGAATCAATTTCAACCAGATAGAGCGATATTAATCACCGATGGAGCAGAAGATGAATCAGTTTTGCCTATTCTACAGAGTCAGGTAAGAATTGACCATGTGCAAAAAATAATTGTAAAGCAATCAAAAGGAATTGAAGGGACATATTATTTCATTGCAAAAACGATGGAAGACCCTATGTGGAGGGCAAAAATGCTTGTCCCAATCGCCACCATAATGATGATTTATGGGCTGGGGATAATGCTCCCTCAAGAATCGGGTGGCGATATTTTAATTGGTGGCTTGCCATTTTTTATTGGTGCTTTTCTCCTTTCAAAAGGGCTTGGAGTTGAAACAACAGTGGCCAAAGTTATTTCAGAAATGCGAGAAAATGCTAATGCTGCTATGTTTTCCTCCCTAATGTGGGTTGGAGCGGTCCTTTCTGCAATATTTGCGGTTGCCCAAGGATATGGGTCATTTAACGAAGAAATAGAAAATGAATCTGCATTATCTATTGCCTACCTAACATCACTTCATACATCACTTGCTTGGATAATGATTGTCTTCCTGCTTATTATTGGGGGCCTTATGTTGCTGAGACTGAAAAGGGGTTCATTTTCTGGAAGTGTCTTTATTCTTGCTGCTTTTGGAATGGTTGCATACTCATTCCTAAATACCGGAATTGATTTGTCGATTAAAGCATTACAGGGAGCAACATATGAATTTAGTATTCAACAGATTCTTGCTGATTGGTCTGAGCCTATTGTCTGGCTAGCAATATTGTGGATGACAATGCTTGTAGTAAAAGCAATCAAACAACGTCAAGAAAGTCGTGGTGAAAGTTTTTGGGGAATATGATTCCGCAAAAATAATTATTAAAAATACTTAATTTTCAAATCTTGATTGTGTCATGCAATTTGGGCAAGTAACTAGAATTGGCCTTTGGGAAGGAATACCCAATGGTGCACTACAAGTAGGGCACAGTATTGCTTGCTCAACTGACTTTTGCCTTGCAGCTCCTTGTTGAGTTGGATCATAACGCATCCTCAAATTTGATGTGGAGGAAATGTATTTGGGCTCTGCAGTAGGATTTGTTGGAAGACTAGGTGCTGTTTTTTCTGCAGTAACATCGAATGAAGCGGAGGCATTTGTTTGGTTAGCATTTGACTGTACATTGGACGTTGCCGCTACATAATTGGCTAATTCTTGTGACACTTGTTCCGAAGATAAGCCATGTTCTCGAGAAATCCGGTCTATGGATAACATCTTCTCGTATTCATCCATCAACAACAGAGAGTCGAGTATAGAACTGGGGATTGCCATATGCCTGCCAACTTGCCTGCAGTATTGATGTTTTTGATTTGTTGTTCGGCCGCAAGGACTGTAATGCGGAAGGTAATTACCGAAAAGGAGGCGCATTATAGGCGAATTACCCCAGCATCAAGAAAGTGTTGGCCTTAAATAGGGAAGGGCGAGGCGGGCGGATGAGGAATAGCGATGGTGTCGACCCGTAAGACCCGACAAGGGGTGAATCATAAGCCGCAAGAGAATGTAAGGAGACTAACTTGTGGTAGAGTGATGATGAAGCCACATTATGTCTATGATGATGCTTCTGTGTTTGATGTGGTGGAAAAAATTACCCGCCACAATTGGGATCACATTTTCATCCTAAATGATGAAGGGGTGCCGATGGGTAGGATACACGCGGTTGATGTACTCAAAATAATTGCCAAGAAAACAGTCAACCGTTCGGTGGCTTGGATGTACGCAATCCCTGCAATCCAACTGGTAAACCTCCCACCATTATGCGTGAAAATGAGTACTCCGTTACTCAAAGCAGGTGCTTTGATGTTAACTCATGATTTAAACCAAATTGGAATATTAGATGCCGAAGGTGCTTTGGTTGGTGTTGTAGGTCACAATACAATGGCGAAACATCTTCCAAGATACATCCTATAGACATAGTTCTCTTGAATGAGATGGGAGTGGGGTGGCATATGAAGCCAGGCAGCCCCCGCGCATGGATGTATTCACCAAATGCATCACCAGAGCCTCTTCCTAAAGTTGCATGGTTGCACAATATGTCTTCGATATTTCCAATTTCTACAGATAAAGATTTTACCATTGGTGATGCCAATAAAGAAATTGATAGAGAAAGAGTGACGAAGTGGGTTGGCTCACATACAATTATTGGAAAGAAAGGAGAAAGCCTTGGCAGTATTGATGAATGGCTAAGTAATAATTCCAAGACACCAATGTCTGAAAGGATGATGTTAATTGTTCCAGGTGAATTGGGCAACCCCTACAGACTTGCAGACATTGGAATTACTGATTTGCCAATAATACCAATTAGGATGGATGGAATTTGTCGCACTTATACTGATGTAATGGATGGTCGGGAAATACAACCAGGGGTACACCATATTACCCTTGCACGAAGTAAGGGGTGGTGGGAAAAAACTCAACTCGCTTTTCCAGATAAAAACCAAGCGAGAAAAATGTCGGAGTGGATTAACAATGGCAGAGGAACTAATTGGCTATGGCAAACACTCGATGAAGGAATTATTTCAATTGGCAATGATTTAGAATTGGAATCCCCAAGCAGGGAAATGCTTGAGTGGGATGGAGAAGAAGAATGG
>JABIHC010000122.1 GCA_018649825.1 Methanobacteriota archaeon | reverse complement strand
GTTATTACTCGCTACATTTCTTGGAATTGTATTTATGGCGCCCGGCGCGGTAATGGTGGCTGGCCTTGTAACTCGCAAACAAAATGGCCATATCGCAATTGCCGGCCCACTCGTAAACTTAGGATTATTTCTAATTGGAATCCCACTCTGGGCGTTAATATTAGGTTTGACTGGAGTGGATATGCCAACAGAGGTATTGGTTGGAAATAAGGTAAGTTGGCACGGAATGGTCTGGATGGCGGCTCAATTTTGGCTTTCGGCAAACCTCGTACTCGGGGCTTTCAATATGCTTCCCTTTGGCCCCCTTGATGGAGTAAAAGTCAAGGCTTGGTCTGAGCAAGCTTATTTTGTATTATTGTCCATTTTCTTAATTCCAATAATCACTTGGTGGTTTATGGGGTTGTGGAGTCCAATGGACTTGGTCGTCTCTATTGCCTCAATATTCTAATAATATTCAACATATTGAAGAATTAATGCATTTTATTCTAAGTATACATTCAATACTGGCTTTTCATCAAGGTGAAAAAACGAATAGGTTGCCCACCAACTAATCATATCTAAACTATTGACAAGATTTGTAGTTCCGGTATTTTCTTCTCCGTAATCTTTCCCAGTAGTATCCATCCAATCCTCCATCTCTTCAAGGGTGTCACAGGTTTGGTGATAGCACCAATATCCATCCACTAAACCACCAAACCCAAGGGTAATGGTGCCCAAATTAGTTTGAAAACTGGCGTGATCGCTTCTTGCAGTAGTATCTTCATAAACTATTATTTCAGGTCTATCTGCATCTAACCACGCTTCCACTTTCCATGTATCTTCTGAATGTTCATTATTCCCTACCAGGGCAGATAGTTGGTCCTCAACACCCATCGCATCACTTCCAATCCACATAGCTAGCCCAGTCATTCCAGGTTGATTCGTTACATTGAAGTCTTCACTCGGTCCAATGTAAACTCTCATTGGCCAAACTTCTTCGTCCTTTGGATATCCATCCTCATCAATTGTTGTGTCTGGATCGCCATGGGGCGCCCCACCACCGCCTGGCCAATTCACTCCAGCCATATCCAAATTCACATAATTAGTTACAATAACATCAGGGTTATCTTCTGCAACATATTCTTCAGTCCAATAATCAGATCCCCGCTTTCCCCCCTCTTCTCCAGACCACAGACAAAATACCATTGTCCGTCTTGTATCAAAGTCAGCCATTGATTTTGCAACAGTCAGAACCATGCTTGTCCCAGCAGTATTATCATAGGCTCCAACTCTAGTTCCATATGTTCTACTTCCAGTTACATGTGGGTCTAATAATACTGCATTTGCCGGTGGGGCGATGTCAAAATGCGCTCCAAAAACCAACCATTCATCGGGGAATTCGGTACCCCACCTATAGCCGCAGATATTGTAAGCCTCAGGGTTTTGGTTGCCTAATATATCGCCAAATTGGAAACGATGAGCTATTACTTCCAACCCAAAACTCTCCAATTCAGATTTTAACCATAAAGCCCCATCTTCATAGGCAATATTTCCCTGTCCAGCCCAGCGGTCAAGATAACCTCTTGCTCCATCGGCAAGGTCGGTTGGATCTGCAGTTGTGTCGGTTATTTCATGTAAGAAATTATATGTTGTTCTTCCATTAACAAATCCTGTTGCATAGGCTCCACCTTCTTCAATTCCATAACCAGAAGAAATGGGCCGATCAATTGCCAAAGGAATGATTGTTACCTCTCCCCCGTCCTTTGAACTGGTATTAACAGTATTAAGAGTAGATTGGTTGATTGCCTCAACCCTCTCTATCGCAAAGGGGCTGGAAACATCATTCCATCCCTCCTCCACCCAAGTTTGCCAAGATTCATTCATAGCTCTTATTGGCCAGTTGGAGCGCCCATATTCCCCAACCATCACTAATCCAAAATCTGCTCTTGGTGGGGCCAATACTTGAATTTGCATACTCTCGCCGCCTCTGATGTCAATAATGGTTGAATTTTGCACTAGGCCAGAAACTTCATTTTTCAATAAATATGGGATGAAAACCGATAAATCTCTTTCAGCAGAAATTGTCATTCCTTGAAATTCTCCAGCTATTAACGTCGCTGGCGATACGGTGATTGAATTTTCCAATGAAGGCTTGTCTTCATTGCCAAAACAACCGGAAAGAGGGGCTGCAAGAAAAATACAAACCAAGAGAATGGCCATGCTCCTGCGAACTCGCATATTATTGGCGACCCGCTCCTCCTTCTTCAATCTGCATAATAGAGGTTTAATAAAAAATGGCCATTTATACCAGTTATTATTAACACATTTGATAGAGAGTTTTATGTGGGTGCAGGGTAAAGATAATATTGAGAAGAATGGTAATTAGCCGCGAAATTTCTAATCAATCGCCTGTAAAAGATAAAAATTGTTTTCAACGCCAAATCAATTTTTTGTGGGCTTACTATATTTTGATAGAAGATGATAACACACAAACTCCATTAATCGAAGGTTGAAAAAGACTATTCTTCTTCTTGATTTATCTCAACTTTGGATTCACCGCTTCTTGTTTCTTCACTTTCAACTAGCCCAACAACTACAAAAATAATACAAAAAATTCCCAATAATAATAGCAGATTTCCAATGCTTCGCCGAAGATAATCAGAATCATCTTCGCCTCCTATTTCTTCATCATCATCTTCATCATTTTGCTCGTTAGAATAACCGATGGGAGACCCCGGGTCAACATGAGTATCAATTGAAATAACGAATGAGCCAACCCAACTTTCACCAGTGGATGAATTAACGAGGAACGAATAATTCCCCGCATCTCCAATAGCAAAATCAACTCTAAAGGTGACTTCACACATTTGGTCGGTCTTATTCCCCTCATTATCTAATTCACATTCTTTACTTAGATTATTTGATTGAATATCATATTCTCCATCACTATTATTGTCAATGGCTACGGTGATTGTTGTAGAATTATTGGAGACATGGCGGAAAAACACCCCATCTCCCTCAAAAATAATTCCTGCACCAATATTTGCGGGGACTGGGCCATCATCCTTCAACATCATAGAAAAATCCATCAATTCGTGAGCAGTAGCGTTTGGAAGCAATACAGGAATGATTAGAATGAATAGCACCAATAAGGGTCTTTTTCTTCGGCTGAGCCGTGATGCCCCCTTGTATTCTCGGCTCATGCCCCCTCTACTCTATTCCCCCATAAATAAAAGACGACCCCACGGGTGCGCTGGATATGGAAGAGCAACGTGGCGCGATTATCGTTGTGGCGATTGTTGGTATTTTGTGTATTGGTGGTTGGGCTGCAATTTATCTTTCCGAATCTCTATTAGGTGAAAATAATGACACCCAATCTATCTATAAATGGGAGGACCCACTTATTCAAGGCGGAGAGCATGACCACAAAAATGCCACAGACCATGGGCAAAGTTCGGAAAATGTTGAGATGATAGAATATAATTCTCTAACTACTCCGGGGAATGCAGAAATTCAAGTTGCTGAAGCCCCAAATGGTAAAGTCTATGCTTATATGGCTGGGTGGAACGATGTTCATATCATTGATGTATCAGATCCAACAAATACGACCGTGATGGGTGTGTACAATGACCCTAATACACAGGTATTAGATGTGAAATATTTGCAATACAACGGCAGAGAATATCTGATATTGCAAAATCAATTAGTCGATTCTGGTTATGCAGACCCCAATATTGGAGAATGGGATGATCCGATTCAAGTCAGTGTGACATTAATTGATGTAACAGACAAAAACAACCCATCATATGTCGACTCGTGGTTTGATATTGATCATCCCTCTGGCCCTCATAATTTGTATACTCATATGATTGATGATGAATGGTATATTTTTGTTGCCAACCCTGATTATGACCAATGTGATGTAGGCCAAGGGGATGCTTGTGGCGGCATAACAATCGCTCACCTTAACTTTGAAGCATATGGAGATTTACCTCGCATTGTCAAAGTTGGTGAAGCCGAAGTTTCTTGGGAAACCACTAGAGGGGGATGGATTTACATCCACGACATGACTGTTCAGACTTGGCCCGGTGAAGATCAAAATGATCCGAGATATGGCAAGACTTACATTTATGGTTCTTATTGGGAAGCTGGCCTTCGTATTTTTGATATATCAGACCTTCCTCACCCTCAAAATGATCTCACAAATTATCTTTGGCATGGCTCGCTCTGTAGAGCATCAGGTGGTAGTCAAGCAGGTTGTATGTGGAGGGCACCAGAAGTCGGACAATGGATGGAGTTTGCGGATTTAGATGGCGACGGGGAACCAGATAGTCAATCAACTGGAAACACCAACGGAGGCAGGGCCTCATATATTCATTATACAGAACCCTATCCAGTAATGGTGGATTTAGGCCATCTTCCTGGGCAAGAATCAGGGAAGAGGCATATCACTTTGGCTGCGGTTGAGGTGTTGTCAACTTCTGTGGGAACTGGGATGGTATATGCCATTGATACAACAGAATATGAAATGATAAATGGAAATATGAGGTTTCTTCCAAAAGTAATTGGTGATTGGGAATTACCATATGCTGAAGATCATTGTTTCGGTGCCGATTGTGAGGCTCATCCAGAAGGCTCTGAGTGGTTATTATTCAGCCCGCACAATTTGGATTCGGCACATTTCATTACGGGTGATGTGGCTCCAGACCAAAGTTACGGAGGTGGCTGGGACGGCCGCCTGTATGTTTCCCATTACCATGCTGGTGCATGGATTGTTGACTTGGAGACGATGATTGCCCTTGACGACTCTATGAATAGAACAGAGCGCCATAGCGAGGAAACTATTGGATTTATTATTCCGAGTTATGCAGATGGTACGGTGCTGGAAAGTCAGTTTTACAATTTTGATCACTCGCCATATATTTGGGCTGCAGAATATTATGATGGTTATACATATTTATCTTGTATTTCAACCGGCCTGTACATTGTTCAGTTGGACATTGATGTACCATATGTGGGGCTAAGAGGATGAAAATATTGGCAAGAACGCCCCTTGCTATTATCATTGCATTTTCTCTGATACTTACTGGGTGTTTAGGTGAAGGTGAAAAAACATTAACATTTTATGGCGACGACATTGTTGAAAATGTTGCATTTTCCCCCTTTGTTCTCGCCGACCAAAACAATACAACATTCAATAGCAGTCAACTCGATGGAAAAGTAGCAGTATTCGCCTTTTTATTTACTAATTGCCCAGACATTTGCCCTATTGTAAGTGCTAATCTAAAGTATGTTGGTGAACAATTAGGGGAAGATTTTGGCACCGAGGTGATAATCATTACAATTACTGTTGACCCTTGGCGCGATAATTCAAGCATATTGAAAGAATACAGTGAAGACAGGGGCTTGAACTGGCCCCATTTAACTGGCGAAGTTGAAGAATTGGAACCAATATGGGCAGATTTTGGCGTTGGCCTAGAGGTCGTTGAACAGAATGGAACAAGTGCAAGGCACCACCCTGAAGCATACGAAGTGGACCATTCCACAGGAACAATTATTGTTGACCGCGAGGGAAAACAAAGAGTTTGGTGGGGGGATCTTGATTGGGCGCCGGACCTTATTATTGAGGATATTAAATCTCTATTGTAGTTATTATTACAGTTACGAAAGAGCATTTAACACTGGTTTTTCATCCATATGCATGAAACAATATGTTGCCCACCAAGTGACAATATCAAGGCTATGAACTAAATTCTGCTCACCAGTTGCACTTTCAGTAACCATATATGATTCTACTTGGCTTAAGGTATCGCAATTGCGATGATAACAAGGGTATCCATCAACAACTCCATTCCATCCCATTGTTATTGTTCCTAAATTAGCTTGAAATGACTCATGGTCTGAGCGCGCAGTTGGACTTTCATATATTGCCACAGTATCCTCATACTGGTTTTCCCACAAACCACTTTCACCATCTTCTAACCAAGCTTCATGCCCTCTTTCCATTTGGTAGGAGAGGTTTAAGGGGCCTGCTCCAATCCATTCGGCCAGATAGAACATTTCCGGTTGGTCGATTGTTTGTTGTTCAATTTCGGGGCCAATGTATGTTGAAAGAGCATAATT
>JABIHC010000049.1 GCA_018649825.1 Methanobacteriota archaeon | reverse complement strand
TGACGCAGATGCGCCGGACGGGTTAGTTGAACGAATCATTGCAAAATCTCAAGAAAAATATTGCTCAGTTTCACTTATGCTAAAAGGTAAAGTTGACATCACTTGGTCATTAAACTGAGAGCAAAAAGATCCAACTACTGTTTTCTCGGTCTTTCTATTATCTACAAACCAAGAATTTCTGCAAGGGGTGTGAGTAAATCATGCCATTCCGCTTCGCTTGAGCATTCTTGGATAGTCCAAACTCCTGTAGCAAAGGAGTTTCCTAATTGATAATCTTCTGCCCAAGCATATGCTTCTGCCCATTTACTCTTACTTAGGCCATTTTTCACACCTAAACAACCGATAATTAGTGCAGATTCATTTATTTCTTCCCAAGCGGGTAGTTCTTCCAACCATTCTTTAAGCAAATTATCACCAGAACCAAAACCCTTGCGCTGGCGACCGATTAATTCTTCATTTAACCATTTTTCCTCTATTTTTGCTCTATTAGAATCACTCATCTCGAGGTGATTTTGAACATCTTCAAGAAGGCGGGCACCATTAATTGAAAGTCCACCATCATTCCAGGCGAGTTCAAGTGCTTGGGTGAAAAATGAAGGCATTGTTTTCACTCCACATCTTCAGTAATAATATTTCTTACAACCTCAATATGTTGCTCAAAACTGATTCCTAAAGCCTCTCGCTTACGTGCGAGAAGTGCAACTTCTGCAGGGTCTAGTACATCATCAACCCATACTGTTTCGAGTAGTAGTTGGTAGGTCTCAAGTGAGTTTTCATTAGGTTGGGCCTTAGCTCCCCCTTTTTGAGAATTATTTTCATCTCCACTGCTTTCAGCAGTAAAGAAATTGTCTTCTGCAATAGCGTCATCCAAACTCTCCTCATCATCTTCTTCAAGTAATGCATCCAAGGCATCTTTTGCAGGAGATGTACTGCCATCCTCGTTGATTTCTGGCTTGGGGGAATCGATGCCAAGTGCCGCAAATGGGTCAATATCATCTTCATCTTCATCGGGGAGTTCCGGTATCTCAAAGTCCATTATTCTGCCTCTTACAATTATCGGGGTGCGCTTATTAATCAATAGGTTTGTGTAAGGGTGTTTTGCTATTGCTCATTGTTTCGGCATATTTTTGTAAAGTTTGTGAACCACCTCCATTATACCAAAGGACCGTTTTTGTAGATAACATGCGAGACCTAACTGTATGGGGGTGGCGGGCACTATTGTTGTCTGTGATTCTAGCTGCAGCAGTTGGTTTACCAAATATTGAATCCAATCTTCAATCTTGGAAAGTAGATAATTCAAATCTTGATTTGGAAGGAGATAATTCTACTGAAAAAGACCTTTCTTCTTTAGAGATTGGAGATTCCCAAGATGGTGCCGAAACCAATAATTCCGAGAGTAGTAATTCGGAAGGAAATGATGGCGACACTGCTACTTCCGATGACCCGAGCGGAAATGATGCCCAGTCCGGTGATGATGACTCACCTCAAGCCGATGATTCTGCTGCCTCGCCAGATAGTTCCTCGGAGGAATTTGCAACCCAAGAGAGTAGCAACCGCGCCGATGGTGAACCTTCAACCACGAATGATTTACCAGATGGAGCAATGAGTGGAGAGTGGGTGGTGCCGACTACTCAGATAGTAATATTATCTTTAGCAGCAATATTTGCAGTAGGGGCCATCGGAAGTATGCTTGGCGCAGCATTGGCGAGCGAGGGTGTACGCATGGGATTATTGTTAGCAGTTGTCGGCCCAATTGTTGGTTTGATGGTAAAAAATGAGAATGGCACTTTTACTCGCGGGCGCGTCCTCGGATATATTGAAGCACATCCAGGGATACATTTTTCGGCGTTAAGAGATGCTCTTGAGTTGGCAAACGGCGTTACTGCACACCATTTGTATTCTTTAGAAAAGGAGGGAAAAATAATTTCTTGGGCCGACGCACGTCGGCGTAGATATGCGACAAGCGGTATTGACCCTAAACGTCTAAAGGAAATTGAAAATCCATTAACTGGCATGCAGCAGGCAATAATGCAAGTTCTTGTGGAATCCGGAGAAATGGGCTTGACGAGTATAGAACTACGTGTAGCCTTACAGACCAGTCGACAACTAATGTCCTATCATTTGCGTTGTTTGGACGAAAAAGAATTAGTTGCCTCTGAG
>JABIHC010000120.1 GCA_018649825.1 Methanobacteriota archaeon | reverse complement strand
GAATACTTAGGTCCTGAGAATTTTAGAAACTTGCAAGTCCCTACTTTTGGTAATCGCGAAATACTCCGCTGGGAGTCAAGCCGAGAAGCACAACGTCAATGGTTGCTAAATGGAGGATGCACACTTCCCTCAGTTGTTACGGACCCACATCAAATTGATGGACCGGTAATTGTCAAATATGCGGGTGCAAAGGGCGGTCGAGGTTATTTCATTGCACGAGATTACCGCGATTTCCGTCGAAATGTTAATTTGGATGAGGATTTCATAATTCAGGAATATGTTCTTGGCTGCCGTTATTACCTTCATTTCTTCTTTGACCCAACTGCTGAAGATGGTTTTCAGGTTCAAGGCAAAGGTTCTCATGCCGGAAAGCGTTTGGGTAGACTAGAATTAATGAGCATGGACCGGCGAGATGAAAGTAACGTTGATGAGTTTTACAAATTAGGAAGCCTACGCGACTTGCGTGAAATGACATTGGAGCCTACCTTCGTTGTTACCGGCAATCAGCCAGTTGTGTTGCGCGAGTCCCTCCTCCCAAGAGCATTCGAAATGGCAGAGGGAACAGTTGCAGAGTCGTTTGAATTGGAAGAAGGTGCAAGAGGTATGATTGGTGCTTTCTGCCTTGAGACAATTGTCACTGATAAATTGGAATTTAAGGTATTTGAAATCAGTGCAAGAATCGTCGCTGGCTCAAATCCGTTCGTCGGAGGTTCATCCTACTCAGATCTAAATGAGCCAAATATGTCTACTGGAAGGCGAATCGCTCGTTCAATTGCGAAGGCGATTGAAAAAGGAAAAATTGAGGAATTATTGTCATAATTTTTCTTCATCCTCCCCAATCACGCTTTCCACTCAGCCCCATCATCCCCCATTCCATCTTTCCACCCGAAAGTCACAAATAGCGAATTAGGAAGGATTTAGAGCGATTGAATGCACGCAAGTCTATGAGCGGCACAGAGCGTATCACCTATGCAGATTATTTACGAGTTCACCAACTAATAAATTTGCAAGATGGAGGGGAAGAAGGGGCAAGAGAAATTTCCTTAGATGAACACCATTTCATCATTGTCCATCAAGTGTATGAGTTATGGTTTAACCGAGTAATTCGCGAATTAATAGATGCTCGAGATATCCTTGCTAAGCCTAAAGTGCCCGAAGAAGCAATCCCAAAAATGGTTGCCTCTTTAGCGAGGGTTACCGAAATTTTCCGGTTGATGAATCAACAATGGAAGGTAATGACTACCCTTACTCCCCAAGGTTTCCTTGCCTTTAGAGATCACTTGGGGACTTCCTCTGGTTTTGAATCGTTTCAGATGCGTGAGTTGGAAATTATCATCGGTTTAGGGATTTCTGGAAGGCCAGGGGGCATGGACCCCCTTGCCCATTTTGCTAAGTTGGCAAAGGAAGAGGAACATGGAAAAATTGTTTACGAACGTTTACTCAAGTTATCCTCTCAACCAAGCCTAAAAGAGGTTCTTGGTGATTGGCTTGCCCGTACACCAATACATGGTTCATCAGCTGGCGATGATGGTGATGAAGAGGTTGTAAATTCCTATGTGTCTGCTCATCTCGACTGTATGCGTTCAGCAAATTCAGCTGCTATTGAACGCTTTGCTGCCGTTGGCCAAGATTCCGAAGCCGTACGTAATCGATTTGCAATGTCCATCAAATCCGCTGAAGAGTTCCTAATGCCAGAAGGTAATGTTAATCGCGCCCGCGCCGGACTATTATTCATAGAATCCTATCGTGAACTGCCACTTCTTTCTTGGCCTAGGACTCTCGTTGACAGTGTAATTGCATTAGAGGAGGCAATTCTATTGTTCCGCACATCTCATGCTAGAATGGTTGAAAGAATGATCGGAAGGAGAGTCGGTTCCGGAGGTTCTTCTGGTGTAGATTATCTTGATGCAACAACCAAGATGCGCGTCTTTACCGACCTTTGGGCGGTTAGAACAATGTTAGTTAAGCGTTCAATATTGCCAGAGGTAGAGTCTTTCGAGTTCTACGGTTTTAGTAAAAATTAACTTCCTCATATTACTACCGTCTATAGGGTTTGACCTTGCAGTTGTTGCAGTAAGCAACGTCACTGCATTGATAATGTTATATGCAAGGCAAAATTTCTCTTGAGCAATAAACCTGTGACTTTGCACCAAGATGCATAGCGAAGTAGTAGTTTACTCAGGGCTAGTATCGATTGGAATCAAGTTCCGCTCATATTCAAACAGAGCAATCTTTAGGGGGTCGAGGACGAAGCGAATATTTGCTTCCTCAACTCCGAAAAGTGAAATCAGTTCACTCTTGAACTCCTTGCGCAGATCTTCTTCAGAAGCATTTAACGGTGCCCCCATTCCTATTTGCAGAGCTCTTGCTCCAATGATACGTGCGCGTTCAAAGCGAGTGTGTTCGGATTGGATTTGTGTCATGTTCATCATCCCTGCGGTATTGCTCCGCAAATTGGGCGACTAAAGACCTGTTATTGAACCCACCGCCTTGGCTTCTGGAATAATTTGCTAGATATGCGAAGCGTCAAATGCTATATGCACAGGGAGGTATTCATGCAGAAGCCGCAAAACTCGCGCCTCGCATTGCTTGCCATCTCTTGTTTTGTGATGACAATCCTCATAATAATAATTGGGGGGTATATTCGAATATCCGATGCCGGTGAGAGTTGTCCTGACTGGCCGACCTGCTTTGGTGAAGTTCACCCCTTTGTAGATGAAGATTCTCAAGCCGTATGGTGGGCAGATAATCCCGACCAAATAGATAGTCGTGGGCCAGATCACCGCTACACGGTTCCGCAGATTTTTTCTGAATGGTTTCACCGATTATTGGTCGGGATAATTGCAGTTCCAATTCTATATATAGCGTTCCTAAGCCACACAAGGCGAGATGAATTTGGCGAAGAGATACGGGCATTATCATTTGTTGCTGCAATATTATTATTCATTCAAGCCGTTGCTGGATACATTACGGTGCGTTATGATAATGTTGATTGGTCGGTAGCATTACATCTTTCATTGGCAGTTGGTTTTGCCGCTTCACTTCTATGGTTGTGGATGTTAGTTGAGAGGAAATCAAATAATCTATCTCGTAGTTTTGACATATCTGTTGAGCAAGCAAATTCGGTTTTTCCATGGCTAAAAATAATTACATTTTCAGTTCTCATTGTTTTGATTCTTGGCGCATGGGTCGCATCTACTGCTGGTGGGGATTACAATCAAGCATGTAGTGTTGGCGGAGAGGGTTGGCCTTTATGCCAAGGCGAGATAATCCCAGATGTATCTCAAACTGCAATTTCAGTTCAAATGATTCACCGAATTGGCGTAATTATTGTTGCAGCGGTATTGTTGGCTGGCGTAAAGCAGGTTGGAGATAAATTACAAGAAAGTGGTAAAGCCATAAAGCACTCTCTTAGATGGTCCCTCGCCCTCTTATTGGTCAATCTTGGAGTGGGTGGTTTGTACATCCTTACTGCAACGGATGGCTTCGTTGAATGGTTATCTTTACTTCATCTATTCTTTGGTGTGTTTACCTTCTTTGCAGCAGTGTATGCGCTCCTAATTGCTAAAGTGACTCTCCAAACTGCCTCCTCGATAGGTCTTCAAGAATAGGCAGGAATAATTGGTGGTGTTAGAATTATGGCTTCAGAAGAAACCCCGGGCATCATCGCAGTATGGCTGCGGCTGATGAAAATAAGAGTAATAGTTCTCTTGCAGATCACTGCAATTTGTGCGATTCTAATGCACGACATGCTCGCACGCTCGGGTGAAATAGCCAGTGTTGGGAGAACATGGATGGAAACCCTAGAAACTTCTCTCATAGTTTTCGTAGGAGGTACTCTCTCTGCAGGTGGTGCAAATGCAATCAATATGTGGTATGACCGTGATATTGACCCGGGGATGAATCGGACCGCCAAAAGGCCAATTCCCGCAGGTCATATTGGTGCGATGCACGCTCTTATTTTCGGCATCATCATCTCCATATTAGGAGTGGGTGTGCTTTGGCAAGTGCATTGGAAGGCAGGTGCATGGTGTCTCTTTTCAGTATTGTATTATGTATTCATTTACACAATTTGGTTGAAACGTAGAACTCCGCAAAATATCGTAGTCGGTGGAATTGCCGGTGCAACCCCACCTCTCATCGGATGGGCAGCAGCAGCATCTGGAGTGATTGAGTCAAGTAATATGTTTGACTTGGCATCACCAATTCCTTGGTTATTATTCCTAATAATATTCCTCTGGACTCCTCCACACTTTTGGGCTCTTGCTCTATATCGTAGCGGAGAGTATGCCAAAGTAGGTGTTCCAATGATGCCTAATGAAAAAGGTGCAAATCGGACATTATTTGAGTCCAAAATATATTGTATTCTCCTCATGTCTTTAGTTGCAATACCATTTATCTGGCCTGATTATGGTTTGGACTGGAAGGCTGCATTATTGATGGGCGCACTTGGTCTTTGGTATTCTGCATCGGTTTTTGCAATAAACCCCGATGAGGATCTTGATAAAAATGGTCGTTTGCCCTCAGCTTTTAATTCATTTATGCTTTCACTTGTGTATCTTGCTTACATGTTTGTAGGCCTTGTTGCGGTAGTTGCACCTATTGCGATTGGTGCATCTACTGCGGTAATTATTTTTGTGATGCACATGTATTTCACCAATAAAAAGAAGCGTACAAAAACAATTTCCTCCGATCGCAGATAGGCAATAATTCATGGCGCGATCAGAGGGATTCGAACCCTCGTGGGTAGACCCACCGGATTAGCAATCCGGCGCAATGGCCAGGCTATGCGATGACCGCAGTAGCCCGCCCACCTACCAATCCGCCATAAACCAAGCGGTTGAGTAATTGCCATTTGCTAGACATCCACTTTTCAGTCCTTTCTCAATTGATATTTCAAAGGCATGTAGGAAAGTATTTTCAAGAGATAATAATTAACTAGCAGTGAAGCGATGCTACAGGTGAATTTAATTTCTACGTGAAGAAGGCAAAGAGATGTTTACTTATTGAAAGAACTCAGCAAACTCATCATCATCAAATTCGCCACTAGGCATATTCTTTCGTTTCTTTGCTAGCCTCCACTTGAAACGTTTTGATTTACGGCGTAATATTGGTAGGCCAATCATGTTTATTACGAGGAAAATAATGAATACAATTCCAGCAATTTGGAAGGGTTCATCTTCAAGATATTCGTTTACCGTGCCCAGATATTCGATTCCACCCGGAGGTTCTTCAGGTGGTGGTGGCTCGGGAATTAGGTAATCTCTATACAACCAGTATTGGTCCTCAACATATACCTTTACGATGCTCCCCTCCCCCATAGAATGGATCATCATTACATTGCCCACTTCATCAACTGGAGCGAGGATGTAGTAGTAAGTGTGGTAAGGCAGTGGTCCATCGTGTAGCCACCCGTAATCTTCATACGAACCCGCACCACTCTCGTTAAAACTGATATTATCCAATATTGGTTCCAGTAATGCCAAATTTACATCTTCCGGCTTCAATTGTAAGCGATAAAGGTTGTAAGTTCTTGCTCCATCTGTCTCGTATGCTGGCCAAGTCCAAGTAAGGTTGACCACATAGCACCTATTCCAATCTAAATACCAAGACCAACATTCAGAATCATTGGTGAAAGTATCTGTGCCTCTAAAGTTGAGGACTTCGGTGTCAGGAGCGATTTTATCTCCACAAGTTAGGTGTGAATCCAAAATACCACTTTCATTTGAGATCCCCGAAACAGATCCTCTTGAGAAATCTAATGTGCCTTGACGGTCTATTGGGAAAACAAGATATGACACGCAATCTCCAGTATTTACTGAAATTGGATCTTGCCATTCGTTATCGTATGCAGTCATATTTGCGACCAATCTATTAGCAACAATTTGATTCCATAAGGAAACACTACTGACTTCAGAAATCATAGGGAAGGGCAAGTTTGCCTCTACGGGCATCGTATCTCTAAACACTTGCCAGCCGCCGAAATAAGGGTTGTCTAATTCACCCGTTGGTTGCCAATGAATTTTCAAAAACCCTCCTGGTTGAATATCAATTGTCACATTACCTGGGCTTACTTCAATTTCCGGTAATATGCCAACAAGAAGAAAAATACCCCCTCGTGAGGATTCTAATGAGGCATTCACATCATCGTATACAGACCAAATCGCCTCCTCCTCAAGAGGTTGCCACTGGGTGCTAATTGCGCTTGGTAGGCGGAACAATTGTAATTGTGTACGATTTATCGTATTCGGGATCATGTTTGTCAAATTAAAGTCAAGGCCCATCCAATCCATTAGGGGGTCCTCGGTTGGGTCATCGGTATTTACTACTTCAAGGGTCAAAATTGAAAGAGCCGAATTCCCTAATGGCAGGTTATAATTCACTCCTGATACTGGCATATCTAACGCTCCATTCAATTCGGCATTTGCCCGAGTAATCGCCTCACCAATAACCCAATCTTCTGTTTCAAGGTGGGTTCGATTGTAAATCGTAAGATAGGTATAGGCGTTGGCAATATTGCCCAACGCATCTTCCACTCGTACCATGAACATGTGGTCTCCCATTCCAAGGTCTGAAGCATTAAAGGTAGTGATTGAAGTATTTCCAAATGAAATAAAACCGGCTAAAAACCAAGTATAATTTAGTGGTTTTGCAGCAGTACTTGCGACGGTAGAAACGAGCATTATTTCATCAGAGGTGTCGTATAGTCCAGATGAATCTCCTTGATATGCCGCTGGACTAATTGATCCAGTTGTGATGTCAACCACTTCGGTCAAGGAATTATTCGCTGGCTTAGCATCATCAATTGCACCAAAAGATGTTGGCAAAGTAACCCTGATTTTCTTTGAGCCGAGTACAAATAAATCAAATTTGCAACTATGACTGCCTCCTGGTGAAATACTAATGTTTTCACAATTATATGGCCCACTTTCAAAGTCATTAAATACATTGAATATTTCCATTATCAATGTAATATTACTTATGCTGACATTACCGCTATTACTTACAATAACTTCAACTGCATCTTCACCATAGAAATATGAGGCTGAACTCGGTTGATAAGCAGGGTACATCTGCTCAATAGCCATGTCCATGGTATTGTCAAAAATAACTTGAGTTGTTGCCAAGTCATTGTAATCATTTAGGTCATCAGGTGAAGATAATACTCCATAATTTAATGTGAATTCACCGGTTTGTGGTGAAAACAATTCGGGCATTGAAATATTGAACAGTTGAGGGCCCCATTCGCCTCCAGGGCTGGTGATGGTCTTGCTATCATTAGCAATAATAGTTGAATTATCATCGAGTAATTGCCAACCAATATCTGCCTCAAATTGGCAGTCTACGCAAGATGTGACAATTCCTTCTATTGAGAACGGGTATGTTTTGTCGGTATTGTAAATCCATTCTCCTTCATAACGCGCATAATCATTGTCAGCAGGACGGATATCCACTTCCTTGAATAATTCAATATCCTTAAACTCCTCAACGAGAGTGAAGGTATATGCTAACTTGTCATTTGAAGGGTTGGTGTCTTCAAGAGAAAAGCGGAATACAATCGTATATTGTCCGGGGTCATCATAATATTCAAAGTAGGATTCGAAAGAAACAGTTTTTGCTTGGTTCGCAAGTAATAGTGGAGTTGTTATCGTCCCCGTCTTCTTTTGCTGACCTGCGCAAAAAGAAACTGCATGGTCGCCAGCACAAGTATCCCAAATAAGCGTCCTTGCTAAAGCCGAAGAGTCTTCTAGGTTTTGAACAACTATTTGCGGATAAAAGGCTTCCCACTGCGAATAATTAGTTTCGGCGAGAGGGACGACGCCGGTTTGAATCGCTAAATCTCCCGGTTTACTTGCACTAGCAAATGGTACACTGGCAAGTCCTGCGAGGCTAGAAATGAGCATCGTGAGGGTAAAAAAAATCGCCCTCTTTCTCCCTCTCTTTACCGCTAAGCGGTATGAGTGAAGTGTGTCGCGGTCGCACCTCATTATGTTTGGGTTACATCCGACCCTCAAATAGAGTTCGGCGATAAATGTCCATTTTGGCCTTTTTTTTGCAATTCGTCATCAATACACAACGCTACACCGCCTCTCTATTTTCATCTCCCTTTTCCTCTCCTCCGCTTCTCTGATGACATTAGGGATGTGAAAGCCAATAATTGCCGACTTTCTCAAGCACAGGCTTATTTGTGACTCCGCCGGCTCGGTAAATATGGAGGCGGTTATGACTCGGCGCAGCAACCGCTTCGCCGAGGATGAAGATGGGGTGACTGCAGTCATTGAGTTCCTATCTGCATTCATTCTCTTCCTAATGGTTCTAACTTCATTTTTATCTCTTACTCAAATCAACTTGGGCCCCAATAACCCCTCGCTCGACCGACTTGATAATTCGGCTTCCGAAGGTCTTCAGCGATTAACAAATGATGGAGGTTGGTTTGTGCCTTGGCAAAATGGAGAACGAGATTTAGATAATGCTACTGCTGATTGGGAGATGCAAAATGCTTCTACTTTGATAATGGGCGACCTTCTTCCAGGTTTGGTTGATAAGACAGGAAATATAGTAGTTGAAAAAATTGATGCACTTCATAATGTAACCCGTCAGCAAATGATGCGAGGAATTGGCCTTTCTGATGATAATGAATTATATTTTTCCATTCGCGTTATTGAAAGCGAAAATCAATCGCGCATAGATCATGTGATTTTTGCCGATGGCACTCCGCGCACGACCGCAAAAAATAGTGCAATCGCCAGCCGCGTTTTTGCATTAGAAGATGAGTTGGTGCGGCTGACCGTAGAAATTCATGACAGTTCATCGTATTTTGCGAAAGTCCAACTCACAGAATTTCTCACTCGCCCAACTGGTGGTGGCCCCGAATGGATAGAATTTCACAACCCTCATAGTTTCGCAATAGATTTGACTGGCTGGGGAATTAGCAGTACCAACGGTGCAAGCACGACAAGTGTATTGTTTGAGGAAGGAGTATTGGCAGGCGGGGATTGTGGAATTTTCACTGGCTGGCCTGACTTACAAGAAAGTGGCAATGCTTCCTTTGTTTGGGATATTTCTTCAACCGGTGTCCTCGGCGTGGGGACTCAAGACGGGCTCGGAGATGTCAAGGGAGTATTACGCGTAACAAGAGCTGACGAGTTAACATCTCCTTCTACAATTTACACAATTTCTTGGGACCCTGTATGGGGTATTGGCGCAGGTGAAAGCATAGTTTGGAACGGCGGAGACACATATCTTCAAACGAGTTGGAATATTTCTTCGGCTCCAACACCTGGTGATATTTGATGTGTATTTTTTTCCCTAATCAAGCGCATCCTTCATCAACTCCCTCCCTTGTCGGTGGATTGTTCCCATGATTCCCACTACCTCCTATTCGCGTGA
The DNA here is from genome assembly GCA_018649825.1 of Methanobacteriota archaeon. Classification (GTDB taxonomy): domain Archaea; phylum Thermoplasmatota; class Poseidoniia; order Poseidoniales; family Poseidoniaceae; genus PSPT01. Next base: position 1,331 of record JABIHC010000120.1, on the reverse strand, counting down.
CAGATGTGTCACGGGTGTGCATGGATTGGATGAGATATTAAAAGGCGGAATCCCTTATGGTTCAACTGTTTTAGCTTCCGGTACCTGTGGAAGTGGTAAAACTACATTGGGTATGGAATTTCTTGTGCGAGGGGCATTAGCCGGAGAGGCATGTGCCCATTTCACTGCAACGGAGCCCTCTGTGAAATTACTTGAGAATATTCGTCAATTCCAATTCTTTGACATGCAGATGGTAGATACTGGTCTGATCAATGTGTTTGACATGGACGTGTTGTATTCTTGGCTGGGTATGCAGAAAACTAGTTTTGAATTGGAGGATGTTCACGCATTGATTAAGTCAATCACCGATATTGTCAATACAATCGGCGTAACACGATTAGTTATTGACTCGGTAACAACTCTTTGTTATAAAATTCGTTCGGAGCAGTTAATTCGAGATTTCTTGTTCACGCTGGGTAAGAAATTGGCAACTCTTGGTTGCACTACAATATTAATTTCGGAAATTACTTCTGCTTCTGAAAATGCACTTTGGTCTTCCTTTGGTGTAGAGGAAGCAATTGCAGATGGGATAATTGTATTAGGGGACATTGAGCGAATGGGCCACTTACTACGATACATACAAGTCGTAAAGATGCGCGGAACTGGACATAGCCGTGCGAAATATGCTTTCGAATTGACTCCACTTGGAGTCATGATGACACCGATGTTGAAGTGGGGCTCTGTCAAAGGGCAATGAGTTAGAAATGTGGAGGTGAGATATTGATTGAATTTGACCAGCGTATTGCCGAACAACTCTCTGAGGTATCACTCAATAGCGCCATTCAAGTTCGAGTTGGAACTTCAAATGCCTTCATGGTCACTGCTAGTGTTCTACTCCCCTTAATGCAAATGTTTGAGATGGGTGGAGTCTATATATCGGCAAGCCGCGGGGCAGCAGAAATTATTCAGGCTTTGGAAGGAATAGGAATTTCCACAGAGAGAATTCACTTTATTGATCTTGTCTCATCCGGTATTCTTGGAGGAACAGAATCTCAATACGATAACATCACCTATGTTGATTCTCCTATTATGCTTGAGAGTGTATTATTGCGGACTCTTTACCATATACGCACGACACCTTTTGAGCGAAACTTCGTTTATCTCGACAGTGTAAATGCCCTTGCAATATACAATGAAGGTAGAATGCTTGCCGAATATCTGCACATTTTCATCAATACATTTAGACAAAGAGATATTCTTTCAGTGATAATGAATGTGCCAGACCAAACACCACCTGGTGTATTGGCAAATTTGGATTTATATTGTACAGATTTAGTTGACCGAGGGCAGGT
>JABIHC010000051.1 GCA_018649825.1 Methanobacteriota archaeon | reverse complement strand
TCTGGGGGACGAGGAATCGTACTTGCCCATAGGTGGGAAAACCGAACTGAAGTATTCAAAATCCTCATTGCAATATGGACACTCATATGTCCCTTTTGAATCACTGCCAAGGTCTACTGTCTTGGTGCATGAAGGGCACTCCACTTCGACCATATTGTGTTCTAACATTATTTGGATTATAACTCTTTAGCCGGCAATACCCTTCCAACACCCACGAGTGAGATGCCTGTCGCTTGGGTAGTGACTGTACTGGCCGACTGAAAGCCCACTGTACTGCCTCATGAAATACACAGGGCTAAATCTGAAACCCTTCGTACTATGTCCTAATGATTAATCGTTAGAATGATTCGACATTTAGTACATTAAGGATTTTCCTTACTATATTGGGGCTAGGAAACTCAACGCGGCCAGTATATATGTCTGCTATATTATCTGCTAATATTTCCTCTGCATGGAATAAATAATTCGTATTTCTACCTACATGTTGGAAAAACTCTTGGCATTCATCAAACGGAATAATACGCTTTTCTTCAGGAAATAATTCGTATTCTGTTTCATTCAAACCATCAAGCAGAAACAATCCGGTTTCAATATAATCAAAGAATCTCCCCCCTACATATTCGTTGTTGCGTGTGAAAATTATTGGAGATACTCTTTGTTTAATTCCTTTGAAGGTCAATTCCAGTGAATGCTGTATCAAAGGTGCATCCGGGTTACTGAAAAGAAAGTCTTGAAATTCATCAGAGAATGATGGTATTTTACATGGCTGAAATCCAATTGTAGAATACAATCTAGTTTTCCAATTGCTATTATTTCGTGTTGCCACATGCACTAGTTCATGTGCAATAAGGCGAGAAAAATGCCTATTCTGATGTATCATCCTATTGTTCAAAAAGACTGCATTCCCTCTAGTGTAAGCAGCACCAGCCTCTTCTAAACCAGTTGTCATGACAAAAATCACTTCATCGGGTAATGGCATTGGGTTGATCGATAAGTTTAGTGAAATCTCATCCAATGCTGAATTTACTTTTTGCTTGTAATCATCACTCCAATCCAAGGCTTGATTTCGAGCGTGTGAAAGATAATCCTCAGTAGTCACTTCTTCTACAGTTTGTAGTTTTGCCTTTAATTCAAAGGGTTTGAGATTCATAGTGTAAACATCATTCTCCCCTAGCAGTTTTTCTGCTTGCTCTTTGGTAGCAAACACTGGGTTCATGAAACCGCTATGGACATTTGGTATTAGTGATTAACCCTCCAGACACCCTCACATGAGAAACTCATGCGTGGGTACCCATTGCTTCAAAATGAATGAATGGGCCTCAGTAGAACCTTTTATTGCCCGTCCACTGTATCTTCGGCGGCCGGTGTATCTTCTATAACCGGTATATCTTCGGCGGCCGGTATATCTTCGGCGGCCGGTGTATCTTCTATGACCGGTGTATCTTCGGCGGCCGGTGTATCTTCTATGACCGGTATATCTTCGTCGGCCGGTATATCTTCGTCCCCTTCGCCGAGAAGAGAAGATTCGCCAGATTCACCAAACTGTCGCATCAATCGTTCTTTCCGGTCCTTAGGAGCCTCATACTCAAATGCTTCAGCATATGCCGCATCAGATAACTCGCTCACTCGCTGCCCAGCAGCGTGCAATTTCGCCCCGATTTTCTTCAATTCAGCAATCGCATCCTTTATTGAACGAGATTGGTGGAGGTAGCGGGTCGGAGGCCACCCACAATCAATTATTTCCTCATCATGAATATTATCTTCGATCCAAGCACCACACATATTGCCCTCACAATGTGCATTGAAATTATTCAAATCAAACCAAAATGTCTTTCTTTGGCAAACCGGGCAAATCCTATTTGACATACGCAGAATTATTGTTGAGCCTTCATGACCGATCAAATCAATTTCCCACTTTGTTAGTACTGCAGCAATCAAATCCATCTGCTCAGTTCTCTTTAGGAAGTCCTTGAGCACTCGCATAGCGATTGGCTCAGACGAAAATACCCCAAGTCCAACAATAGAGCCATCACTCTGTTCCACTGAAGGAACAAAAACCTCAGCAGGTGCATCAGACACGCTTTGCCTGCGACGCAGTCAATGAATGAAGGTTACCCATGGAATTACTCTCTGAAGTGGCGTTTCAAGAGAAATATGTGTCAGCGAGACCAAGTTCTTTCAACTACCGCAAGGCCACCTTTGTGCGGTAATGGAGCATCGGGTTTCTCAATACGCACTTTAATCTCATCAACTTGAGAATAATTTGCGACACACACCACCAATCTCTCACACAATTCCTCTACTAAAGAAACAGGGGAGCCATCTCTCACTTGCTCATCAATACACTTTTGCAGTACACCATAATCAAGCGTGCACTCCACATCACATGTTAGCGCAATTTCAGAAATAGTTGCCCAAAGTGATACCACGAAGGGTTGAGGTTGAACTTTTTCATGTGCGTAATAGCCGTGGCAGGCTTCCACTTGGTATCCCTCAATACCAATGACCCAAGACATATTTCACACCTATTCGTCGCGCTCGTGAACCCAAATAAGGTGGTATCCGAATGCAGTTTTTATTGGGTCTGAAACTTCATTTAAGGGCAATTGCCAAACTGCTTCATCAAACTCTTTTACCATATCTCCTTGCTTGAAAGTGCCGAGATCTCCGCCTTTTCTGCTGGAGGGGCAGGTTGACATACGCTGCGCATATTTTTTGAAATCCTTCAACTTTTTGATATTGCCGTGAATATTTACCGCATCAGCTTTTGCCCTCACAAGTATGTGACTTGCCCGCGCCATCTTCTTCGCCATGATACAATCGGTGCATCGCTCATTCATGAACTTGACGAGGAGGAAAATACAGGCATAGGCCGAAGTTTTTGAAAAACTCAAAGAGAAGTATAAGCCAGTTTTGTCAAATAAGTGCCGTATATGACAACGGAAACACCAAGACTTTCTTCATTGAATCTCGTCATGTCATCAGCATAGGTGTGATATTCATATGAGCCAGAACCATAGCAAACCAGTACATCTCCGTTACGCTCTTCTAACCCATAGGCAAATGGGCCATGGTCGGAATTATATGGCAAGGAATTTTCTTCACCCAATCCACCCGTCTTTGTGCTAAATGAGATAGAGTAACGATCTGCAATTTCTGGACGTTCTTTTTGGAATTGCTTGGCTATCGCCTTAATTTGCTTCATATCTCCAGCATTATTTCCAAACAGACTGAGGCTATTACCGCGCTCACCTAGGTCCTTGTCAGCATGATTCATGTCTAAATTAATGTACAGGCGCAAATCCACTTCTAGTTCACCTTGATGCTTTTCCACCCATGCAGTTGAACCATACAGGCCTTCTTCTTCACCGCCCCATGTGCAAAATTTGACCGTGCGCTTAGGTTGTCCCTTTTCTTCAACAATTTGGGCGAATTGTGTTGCTAATTCCAATATTGAGGCGGAGCCTGAGGTATCATCAACTGCACCTGGGCCACTGTATACTGTATCGTGGTGAGCACCAGCCATTACAAGTTCAGTCGTATCGCCGTACATTGTCCCGCAAGGCACTCTAATTGTACGCGTATTTGTATTATCGACATCGGTAAAAATTCTTAGATAGCCACTGCCGTCAACGACATTGTCTTGAATCGCTTGACCAGTATCATTGCTGACCATGATAAAGGGAATGTCGAATGGCATTGAACCACCATTTGCTGTTTTCACCTCATCAACGCCGGTACCCTTGAAAATTGGAACGCAATCATCGGCCTCAACTTTTCCACAATTATAAACACCGTTCCAAGTGATTAGCGCTGCGGCATTATTTTCTGCGGCCTTACTGTATAAATTGGTATTTCCACTAACTCCTACGCCGGAGAGGCTGACGAGCACTATCTTGTCAGTCACATCATTCCACATTTCATCCTCGGAACCATTACCAATTGATACGACCTCGATTTTATCGCTAAAGACAATATCAGCACTTCCAGAAAACCCTTGAATCACATAATCCATTCGGTGATCAAAAGTGATTACCTCCCGACCAATATCGGCAAATCCACAGGGTTGGTTATCATTATAGAGCGGTACTACTGAACCGGGGAGGCAAATTGCCAATTCCGGGTCATCCATTATCTCAAACATTGGCACGTCAAATTCTTCCAATGTGGCTTGATAACCCATTGCGGAAAAATTATCCATAATCATTGAAGCCGCATTTCCTTCTTCTGCGCTACCCGACATCCTTCCCTTGTATTGCGGATGACCTAAATCAACCAAACTCTGGGCATATCCACGCGCACGGTCTGCATCAAACTCAATCAATTCATATTCAATTTCTTCTTCGCCGAAAAAATTCATGACGAAATCCGGCTGAATTATTGCAACTAGAATAGTTGACGAAAGCAATACTGCAATTAGAGCCAAGACCGGCACAGGTAGAGCAACAACTTTGGCATAACTACGTCGCAGTCCACCTTCTTCACCTAGACCCCCAAGTGGGCCATCGGAGTCAGTGGATTCTGAGGAAGGGGTGGTAGTTTTGGCGTCGGAAGATGAAGTGGCAGGCGCATCATGAGTGGAGGCAACAGGCGCATCGGATTTCTTGAGCCGAGCAATTAAATCGGCTTTCTTCCCAGAAACTGGCAAATCGCGCTCGCGCAGAGCCTCCTTCAATTCAGGAACGGTTAAAATCGCCCAATTCATCTTCCCACCAAATAATGCGGCACAGGCATCATTCATCAACCATTGGGGTTAGTGCTTAAGTCCCTAGTGGAAAAAAGCAGGGAGTTTCTACCATGAATATGCTTTCACGCACCCAAGTAGGTAAAAACATACTAAGTGAGAACACATCTATTCCAGTTCATCGCCCGACCAACGCTTACCCAAATTATGACTCAACTTTAAATGGTCAAGGATTCTTGCAACAACAAAATCCACAAGATCATTGATGGTCTCAGGGTGGTTGTAAAAACCAGGACTTGCAGGCAAAACGATTGTATCCCAACTTGAAAGCTTAGCCATATTTTCCAAATGAACAGTAGCATATGGCGCCTCTCTTGGCACAATAATTAGTGTGCGGCGCTCTTTCATGGCAACTATTGCAGACCTTGTAACGAGATTATCGCCAATACCTGCGGCTAATTTGCCGAGAGTAGTCCCTGAACACGGACAAACAACAACTGCATCAATTGCAGCAGAACCGCTGGCTGAACGGGCTGCAATGTCATCATTATCTTCAAGAATCACCCGTGGAGATTGGGCAAGTTCTTCAGGGGTATTATTGCATTCATGCATCAATGTGAGCCGCCCGGCATCGGTTACAACAAGGCGCACATCCCGCTTCAACTCAGATAGGACCTCAACAAGTCTCTTTCCGTATATTGCCCCAGATGCTCCAGAAATGGCGACGACAATTTCACCCATTATTTGGCTGTAGGGCATTCTGCTTTTGAATAGTGCGCTTTAGAAATAGGAGAAAATTGAGTGGCTGAGGTGAGCAGATTTGAGGTAAACTGCCGCGAAGGAAGTTGAGGGGGTGGAGGAAGTGACGTTTTCGTCACTTGGAAATTTCGCCAAGGATTTCATCAAGGACTGAGACTGCTGCTGCAAACAATTCTGGTTCAATCGACCAAGCGACCCTAAGCCAATTTTTTAGAGAAGGGTCGAACATTTCACCTGGAATTGCGAGGAAATCATGTTCTGCCCCCAATGTTTCTACGAGTTCAAAACCGGAGATACCGCCTGGGATCTCAAACGAGCCAAAAACTCCTGACGGAGGTCTTTGCCACTCTATGCAATGTTTTTCCAGTACACTTTCAAGGAGAGGGAGGTTCTTTTCTCTCAAATAACTGATATATT
>JABIHC010000052.1 GCA_018649825.1 Methanobacteriota archaeon | reverse complement strand
TCAAACCTCTAACCTTCCAGCAAAAGGGACAGGAGTAGAGAATGAACAACTCGGGTTTGTCGGCCATGTTCGGGCGTAGAGAATCCCCTTCAATACCTATCGCATCTATTATCAATCTTCATTCTCACTATTTGGCCGCCACCCTGGCTTCCAAAAATCAATATTGTCAAGAAGGGATAGCCATTCGGAATCATTAGAATTGAGGAGCCTAATTGATCTTCGATTGAGCCCATCCAATAAATCATTTGAGACTTCGTCCTTCTTATTTGCATCAACCCATTCAATTTGCATCTCTCTTATTTGGATCTTTGCAGCTTCAGGGTTATTATAGAATTTTTCACAGATTTCTTGCAATTCAGTTAACCAAGTTCTAGTTCCCTTGATATGAACCGTACTATCAATTTGACCTTGAGGTGGGTTTTTTTTTGAAAATGGCCACCATCCCATATTTTCCCCCACAAGGCTCTTTCACATGATACTAACCCATACGATGGCTTGACGAGGCCCTTCCTGCTGGAGGGGTTATGGCGCGGATAGAAGTCCACTTGTATGGCAATCCAAAATGCCGCTCTTCAAAGGCATTGATTGAGGATTATTCAACGCGGATAAAAGGGCGAGGTATTTCTGTTAAGTTCCATTCTGAAAAAGGAGGTGCTTCTGCATATGAGAAAAAAATTAATGGTTTGCCAGGTGAGTTAATATTATTGGATGAAAAAGGAGATCAATACACCAGTAGTGATTTTGCCGGAATGATATCAAAAATATCCCTTGCTTCTAAAACAGTGAATTTTGCAATTGGTCCAGCAGATGGATTTAGCAAAAATATGAAATCACAGGCAATAAAGAAGATATCATTATCCTCCCTCACAATGCCGCATGAACTCGCTTCAGTAATATTGCTTGAACAACTATATCGCGCAACCGAAATTATGCGCGACTCACCATATCACCGTGAATAATTGAAATATTGGTAGAGACATTAATGAATAATTTCTCAATAGCATTGAAGCCTAAAACTTTGTGCAACGTCATGTGCAGACAATACTGGTATTCGGCTTGGCAGCCGTCGGGCTTGTATTATTTTGGATGAGCAATAGGCAACCATTTCCCGAAATTTCAAAGATGTTTGCAGCACTTCTTCTTTTTATTACCTTTATTTTGAGTATAGCCCTTGGTGCACCCGATCCAATTTCTTCTCCACAAATTTTTGGTTTATTCACCATTATTGGTGGCTTAGGAGTCATTATTGGTACAAGGCATATGGTAGTAACAAGGAGAGATGTTTTGGTAGCGCCTTTTGCAGGAGCATTATTTTGCGCAGGTGTGGCGGGATTATTTTGGTTTGAATGGGATTCAATGGATTCTTCTTTAATTCAAATTATTAATTTTTTATTATTGTGCTTATTATTCTGCGTAGAAGTATATCTGGTATTCCGCGGATTACTCATTGGCCGTCTATCTCATGCTTGGTCACAATCTGGATTGAGACAGATTTCAAGAGGGTTAATCAAAGGGGAAAAAGGCGCTATTTCTTGCTTTGAAAAGGCATGGGATATGGAAGAGGAGCATCTTAATTCTATGGCATATTTGGCATTACACCGTTGTAACTCCTTCATTGGTGAAAGCGCTGAGACCGAAAAATGGGCTGAAAAACTCGCTGAATCAGGTGGAGAAGACTCAGTTGCCAAGGAATGGATAATTGCAATTGAAAGTAGTTTGTCAGAAATAGAATGATAAGTTCAGAAGTGGTTGCAGGAAAATGTTTTTTTATTACAAAATAAAAATAATCATTTTGTGAAGTGCTCGTTTAATTATCACCGGTACTTGCTATATCTGCCCGCCCACCCTTTCCATGTATATAGGTGATAAGCGGAGGCCTCAACGTTGTGCTAAGGTGGTGTATATTAAGCACCGATGCCGAAAAAGGTCATACAAATACCGTAAAACACACACATTTCACCATAGGTCTAATAAGGTTAGAAGTTATTACTTATTATTAACAGAGGGAGGGAAAAAGGAATGAATGTGATAAATGGAACCGGAAATGAACAAGCTAGTTGGCCAATTCAGTCACTCGGCTGGCTATTTATTGGAGCTTGGTTTAGCGCCTCATTATTTTCTCAAATCATGTATATTACAGTATATGGTGTTCCCTATGAACCCGAATTTCTCATTGCAAAACTCGGACCTGTTTATTGGTTGATTGGCGGAATAGAATTACTATTTTGGGTTATTTTGGGTAATTTGTTTGTAAAGAAAATTCGAAGCAAGAAGGAAAAAGTAGTCGTAAATTAGTATTATTTCCCCTAAGTCCTTCAAGCAAGAGTTGAAAGACTATTGAAGTTGTAATGGAATTATGGTTGGGGGAGATGAGGCTAAACCTCTCGGTGGTCGGCCAATGGAGCCGGAAGCATTCACTGATAATGAGGACATTATTTCGGCATTACCAATTAAGTCTCATCTTGTTTCCCTTGAAGCCGCACGTTTTTCTTTGCCGACGATAAAGAGATTGATTCCTTTGCTTCAATCAATGCAGGACCAAGCAACTGCCTTAACTGAAGAACTCAATATTTTGATGGATGGCATGCTACCTGAAGATCCGCATATAGTTGAGATTTCAGATTTACTTGCAAAAATTGTAGTTGAATGGCAAGCAACAAATGCTGCAGTATCCGCATCGGGTGCAATACTCAGTAGTATTGACCCAGCAATTGTGGAATGGTACGGCGTTGTTGATGGGCGCTTGGCACTATTTTGCTGGAACGAGGATGAAGTTGATATTGAATGGTATCATTGGCCAGAAGAAGGTTGTTTGAGCCGAAGACCTATTCTTGAAGCATGACTTCGGAGGGTTGAGTCGGATGGTGCGCATTAACCGAGTACATACTGGTGGAGGGGACTCTGGAGACACCTCATTGGTGGACGGGACAAGGGTTTTGAAATCTTCACCTCGCCTTGGTGTAGTGGGGGACATGGATGAATTGAACTCCATGTTGGGCGTTGTAGTAATGGAAATAAATAATTTGCCAGATAGGCATCAAGACGGGGGCTTTCGTCCTACAGTTAGGCGTGTACAAGACATTGCATCCATTTCTCTAAATCGAATCCAACAAGAATTATTTGACATTGGTGCAGAATTAGCCTGTAGCCCAGGAAAAATTCCTGAAGGAATTGTATTGCTCGATGAGGTTTCTAGTGATAGATTGGTCGATGAAATGGATACTTGGTTAGAAGAATTAGAACCTTTGCCCTCATTTATTATTCCAACCGGCAAGGGGCCAGTCGCTTGGTTACATGTGGCGAGAACCATTACTCGTCGTTTGGAGAGAGGGATTGTCGGGTTGAGAGATATTGAGGGTGATGATTCAATTAGAGACTTTGTATTAGTCTATCTAAATCGTCTTTCAGATTGGTGCTTTGTTCTATGCAGATGGATTTCATCTCAACTTGGTGAAAAGGAAAATCTTTGGTTACCTGTTGGCAAGAGACAAAAGTCAAAAATTAGTAAAGTTAAAAAAATGCAAGAAAATGATGAAATGTCTATTGAAGATGTTTGAGTTCCACCTACCGTCGTTTGAAATGCGATTTTTCCCGATTGATATTTGTAAGCAGAGCATTTCATGCCTTACCACAAGAACGCATATGCTGAAGTGCTTGAGAAAGAATCTCCTTACTTTCATCATGCGTTAATTGTTCATGTGCTTCTTCCCATTCAAGCCACAAATATTGTCTATGTTCATGAGATATTTTGACGTCCATAGTATCGGTTTCTGCGACATACCACCAAACTTCTTTCTCAACAAGTGTACCTTTTTTTGTAAAAGAATATTCCGTTCTGCCTTCATACCCGTCAACAAATTCAATGCTTGAAATGCCAGTTTCTTCAGCCAATTCACGTCTTGCAGCGGCTTTTCGATTTTTGTCAAAATCTTCAATATGCCCTTTTGGAAAATCCCAATGGCCTTGTGGATATTGCAGTAATAATATGGAGCCAAAATTTGAAAGAACTACTCCGCATGAGGTTTCCATGGTTCTTGCAGAAACCTCTCCTTCAAGTGTTTTGTCCTGTAGTAGTTTCCTTTACCGGCTAATTGAAAGCCTGAGCGCCCCGCCTTGGGTGATGGAGGGGGGTTAGTTTTGATTCAGTTAACAAAAATATTAGCCGATGGCGACCTTGATGGATTAATCGCTGCCACCGTGCTGAAAACGGTTTATCCAGCGGCGCAAGTTCGTTTTTCCCATCCCGCTGAATTACGCGCTGGAATTCACGATGATTGGATAGATAAAAAAACCGGATTATGTGATTTGCCTTTCCACCCTAGATGCGGAATGTATCTCGACCACCATCTTACAAATCGGCCAAGTGCTGAGGAGCAGAGGGTGTTTGAAGCAGAAGGGGGTGTTTGCAGGTGGGAGGACAAGCCTTCTGCTGCGCGAGTTGCATATGACCTCTTTTGTGAAGATTATGATTTATCACATTTAATGCCCCTCATGCCAATGGTAGATGCATTAGATAGCGGGGGAATTACTCGCCAACAATTCTTATCCGATGATGATATTATTTGGTTGTCAAGGACTATCTCAAATCGCTATCCCGAATATATTCAATCGGTGTTAAAATGGCTTGTTGATGGAAGAAAATTATCTGAAATAATGAAGGAAGAAATAGTTCAAGAAAAAGTAAATGTCAAGCGGGCGGCTAACGAAAAAATGCTTGAGTTGATGCCGAAAGTTGGCAAAATTGTCAATCGCCTAGCAGTGGTTCATTTGGAAAACACCGGTTTGAGCACAAATGGATATTTGGTAACTGCGCATTATGGCGCTGAATGTGATGCTTGTTTGATTATTCACGGCTATACAGATGGTGCCATTAATACTCCACAAAGGCCTGCTTTGGGTGCATCTTTTTACTGTAATTCTTTTCTACACCCCGCAGAAGGAGTAATGGATCTCAGCCAAATGGCAACATTGCTTGACCCAACGGGCGGAGGGCATGCAAATGCCTGTGGGTGCAGAGTCCAACCACTTTCCCCGAAAGGTGAGATTGAAGATAGAGATGTCTGTGAAAATGATATTGAATTAAATTTGCAGAAGTGGTTAGAAGTTTGGAATAATAATACGCAATAGAGAATACCCTAGTAGTCTCTTGCCCGAGATACAAATCCCCTATCATCTT
>JABIHC010000075.1 GCA_018649825.1 Methanobacteriota archaeon | reverse complement strand
GATTTACAGTTAGATAGGCAACACGAAGAATCTGGAGGATGGTGGTATCAAAGTACGAAACTAGGTATGCAAGGCTGGTTATGCCCAGCTTTATTCCACTATTTCGAACAAGCCCCAGAGCAAATATTTACCAAATTCCAAAATGTTCAATTAGGTAATGGGGCTGATTTGAAATGAAGAAGGGTGATAAAATGACTAATGAGAAAAAAAAGTGTCCCTTTTGTGGAGAGATTGCATATGTTAGCAATACTTGCGGATCTTGTGGGATGCGCGGGAATGGAAAGTTTCTAAAAGAACATTGGGGAATAAATTGCAAACAAGCCAGGTACAGAGAGAATGGTATGTTTTACCAAACTCCGGACCGATTTCCTGCCGCACTAACAAGCCCACAAGGATATGCTATTTTCCAATCATACTCTGATTTGGAATCTTGTGATGGCGTCACCATAGGACCGAATAATTTGAAAAAGACAAATGTAAAGCGCCCGGGGATTTCTAATTTACAGAGGTTTGTTTCTAAGTCAATGGATAATTTTGAGCCCTTAGGTGAAGTCTTTGAGGAGAAACCCTTGGGCCCAGAAGGTTATGTTTATGCAATGATAAACCCCTCTTTTCCAGGCTGGGTAAAGGTCGGTTGTGCTTTTAATTGTGAAGATCGTCTGAAAAGTTATCAAACAGGAGATCCACATAGAGAATATAAAATGTGTACTAAACGGCAATTTAGTGATAGACAAATAGCGGAGAAAATTGTACATAGTAAATTAACCCCGCTTTCAGAAAACCGTAAAGGAGAATGGTTTGAAATTGATCTTTCAATTGTTAAATCGATAATCAATAATGTTACAATTGTGTGAATATAAGGGCTTCAGCATAATGCCCTTATGTATGAATGATACATTCACAAGGGGGCGCTATGAGTCATATACAGCGGTACCCTCGAATTCACCGTTAAGAATTATTAATTATACAAAAAATCAATAACCCGCCTTCCATATTTAGGGTCATGAAGGAACTTGGTTCTTGTCCCCGTTGCGGTGGCAATAAAATCAACTCTCTAGAATTTTACTATCACCGAGAGGAAGTCTGCGACGATTGTGGATTTTGTGATTCCTACAAATTACGTGGTGCACAAAATGTAAAGACAAATTTCATCGCTGGCTTTATTATCGCCGTAATTTGTGCTGCCGCCTCATTATCATATCTTTTCTTCTTCTAATTTTGAGAATCGACGGGCTTTCAGCGGACTCCATTCCTCGCTACTCTCGCGCACGGCCGCTTCGCGGCTACGCGGCGGTTTCAAGAACTCAAGCGCGTTGGCAAGGTCGGTGCCTATGTCCAAGACCCCATATCCGAACCTGCCAAAGGCTCGTCTCGTTTTTGTGATTATCATCCCAATGTTACTTTCAATTGGTGCTCCAATAGTTGCTGCAACAGTCAATTTCCAAGAGGAGCCTGCTGGTAATGAACCTGAAGATTTGTGGACTGCTGAATATGCAAATGGAGAATTCCCTTGGTGCGATAACTCAGGTAATGGATGTAGCGATGCGGAGCAGTTCAATGCTTATCACACCTATTTTACTATGAAGGAGAGAATGCAGTTTTTGGCTGAAAGAAATCCCGATATTTTTGAATTCCATGAGGGACTGATGGGTGGGACAAATGCTCGCGGCGAGGAAGTAACTGCTGATTCCTATGAGGGTTGGTATTACGACCATGCAAGCCCATGGATGAAGATAACAAGTGGTGTGGAAGATGGGGAATACAATGACTTTGTTGGAGATAGCGGGAATTATGCAGATAAGCCCGATGTCCTTCTCGTCGGAAACCACCATGCCCGAGAATGGATGTCCTATGAGGTTCCAATGTTGGTGTTAGAAACTATTGCATTCTATTACGGAAAGGCAGGCATTGATAATGATGGGGATGGCCAAATTGATGAAGACCCTTGGGGTGATGCAAATGGAGATGGCCAACTTGACGATGATGGAGATTGTTTGCTTCTTGCAAATGGTGACACCAATGGCGATGATATAGTGTGTGGACCAGGCGATCTTGGAGTAGATGAAGATTTCAGTGAACAGTGGATTACCGATTTAATCAACAAGCATGAGGTATATCTCGTACCTATGCTCAATGTCGATGGAAACCGATACGACCGCGAGGAATATTGTGGAGAAACCGCTTGGGAAAACTGTGCAACCTCCGGTTGGAGAAAGAATCTGCGCGATAATACAGTTACCGGAGTAACCCCTATTCCTGACCTTGATGAAGAAGTTGATGAGGGTTGTGATGGAGTTGACCTTAACCGAAACTACCAGTTTGAATGGGGTGCACCTTTGGGTGCAACTGGCCCACTAGTGCCTGGAATGTGTTATGCAGGGCAAAATAATGACGTTTACAATGGTCCTGTTGACACAGTAGACCAAGATAAAGATGGTAAATTAAACGAAGATCACGTTGACGGCAAGGATGACGATGCTGATGGCCTAACCGATGAAGATTGGATGGGTGGAAATTCAGAGCCTGAAACAAAGTTCATTCAAGACCTTACTGAAATGAATGATGATAATGGCGATGGTGCTTCAGAATTCAAATCAACAATTACTTGGCATTCATTTTCTGAGTTAGTTCTCTACCCGTGGGGACATTGCACGAATTGTGAGTCTCCCGACCATGCTCAGTTAATTTATCATGGAGATAGAATGGCTGAAATGACTCAATATGAGAACAAGCAGTCATCTGAGTTGTATCCTACTTCTGGCGATTTCTGCGATTGGCATTATGGAGTTCATGGTTCATATTGCTATACGATTGAAATTGGAACTGCCTTCCACCAACACCCCGATGATGTCAAACATATTGCCGTCCGCAACCTTGGTGTTGCCTTCTATGCGATTGAAATTTCCGATGCGCCAAGAGAGCGCGCTGATTTTGGCATTGAAAATATGACTGGAGTTCAATGGATTACTGGTCCTGGAAACATTTCAATTCCAGCAGATGGTGGCGATATTCCTGTGGAATTGTGTTTGGATGAAGATTTCCCTTACACTCTAAATGAAAACATTACTCATGTGATGTGGCGTTTGGTAAAGCCAACTCGGCAACAATCTGATTATGGCCCAACTGAGTGGGTGACTGAGAATTGGCAGCGTACCGGCTTTGAAGAAACTGCAAGGTCTTGTATTCTCAATGATGATAGTAATGGAACAATACTAGTGGCAAATATGCCAATTCCTGATGATGAGTCTGGCTTAGTTCATTACAAGGCAATGGTCGGCACAATCTCCGGCATCTCAATGATTCAATATCCTGAACACGGCCAATACCATGTATTGGATATTGTTTATCGTGCATCATTTGGTGCCCTCGTTCCAGCCCTTTTGTTATTCACTTTGGTAGCAGTAATGGTTTGGGGTGGTTTGGCAATCGCTCTGAAGGAAATGGTGAAAATACCTGAAATCAGCATTGAAGAAGAGGCCGCTGATGCGAGTACTGAGCGAAAGGGGGCTTGATTTAGCATGGGTCAATCTGACGAATTCAGTGGCCGTCTAGGTCTAATTTTCGCCTCAATTGGTGCCGCAGTAGGTACTGGAAACATTTGGCGTTTCCCGCGTATGGTTGGGGCAAATGGAGGGGGAACTTTCCTTATCCCTTGGCTATTTTTTCTGTTTGTATGGTCTATTCCTTTGGTTATTGCCGAATTCTCACTCGGTAAGCGCAGCCGTACAGGTACAGTTGGAACTTTCCGTATTTTTGCCGGAAGAAATTTCGCTTGGATGGGATTATGGACGGCTTGGATTTCAACCGCTATTGGCTTCTATTACGCTGTCGTAGCCGGATGGTGCCTCAAATATTTCTCATTGGGTTTGCAAAATGGCCTAACCAATGTAGATACCACTCAAGTTTGGAATGAGTTTTTGCAAAGTGGCAATGAAGTAATTTTCTTCCAATTTTTGGTCATCATTATTACATTGGGTGCGATAATGGGTGGAGCCAAAGCAATTGAAAAAGTCAATGTTTATTTGATGGTAAGTTTGTTCATTTTGTTATTCCTTACCTTATTCTTATCCCTATGGATGGATATTCAAGATGGTAGCCTTGATGGATTTTTATTCATGTTTACTGTTGATACGGAATTGCTGATGGAGCCAGAGATTTGGATAAATGGTTTGAGTCAGTCTGCTTGGTCTTGCTCAGCCGGAATGGGTATGGCAATTACCTATTCAGTGTACATGAAGAAGGACGAAGATACGGTTCTAAACGCATTCGTCATGGGTCTTGCTAACAATTCAATATCAATTATCGCTGGATTAGCGGTATTATCTGCAATTTTCTCAGTTTCCTCCGACCCACTTGCCGTAGTTACTGGTGGTTCAAGTGCAATTACATTCCTCGCTCTGCCGGAAGTTTTCGCTCAAGCACCGGGTGGAGAAATTGGCGCATGGGTAATGATGTCAGGCTTTTTCCTCGCTCTTTCTTTTGCCGCCCTCACCTCAATGATTTCCACAGTAGAATTGTGCGTAAGGAACTTTGTTGACCACGGGATTGAGAGAACAAAAGCAGTTTGGATGACCGCTTTTGCAATTTTCATGTTTGGAATCCCCAGCGCCCTTATCTGGATTCGTTTGGATTCAGAAGGTGTTGCCTTCCCCGCTTTCTTAGAAGTGCAAGACCACATTTGGGGCTTCGGTCTAATGTTCAGCGGATTGTTCATCGCTTTCTCAATTTGGAAGTATGGATGGTCTCAGTGGCGTCGCAAGGTTGCCGCTGGTGAATCAGAAGAAGGACTCAGTGGTTATTTAGAAGATGGCGTATCAGCGTTTAGAGATGAATTCATCAATACCGGCGATAATGACCTTTGGGTCGGAAAATGGTGGGATTACCTAATCTACTTGGCTTTCCCAATCCTATTCTTGGTTCTCTTCTTCTCTTACTTTGGTGACTTAATTTTCTCCTACGATCCGTGGATTACGGCCTTTAATCCAGTTGACCCACACGGCGCAGGAATTATCTTTACTTTCTGGGGAGTAGTTGCAATTAGTTTCATGTTGTTTAACAAGAAATTGGCCAACCGCCCTCTATTCAGAAACGTTCCAGATGATGCGGAATGCGACATTTCAACATTGCCAGGTGGCGATGATGAATTAGTTGTGCAAATTGGTGATGTCGTACCAGGATGGGAGCATTTGACATCTGGGGAAGATGTAGTCGAAGCAATTCTCGATGCAGAAATATCTGCGTGATGAATTAATTCTTTTTTACTCTTAAAAAATCATAAATATGCATTATTAGGAAATCGGTGATTGAATGAAGTTGGTTTGGCTCGGGAAAATTCTCCTCTACGGGCTCATTTTTTCACTAATAATGATTCCAATAATGAGGTGGTTCTGGAAGCGTTGGGATAATCCCGATGAAGAAGTTAAGGATGCAATTGAGCAACATAAGTTAGCCAAAGAAGAAGAAATAATTTGGTTGCAAAAAGAGGCTGAACTTCAAGCCGAAGAAATGGAAAAAATGAAGTGGATAAAGAGTCCAGTATTGAAAGCACCAAGCGAAGAAGAGCGACTGGCTGCAATACAAAACCTCGGCTCATCAAGTTCGACCTCGCTAATGTTAGCATCGGGTGCAGGCATGACTACTGTTTACGACCCCGGTGCCGACCGAGCCGTGGCTCAAGCCGAGGCCGAAAAAGCAGCGAAATTCGCAACCGGAGAGGCCGACGGTCCAAGCGGCCCACCCCCTCCAGAAGATGAGTTTTCTCTGCGAAGATTGAGCGATGAAGTCGCAAATATGACTGCCGAAGAAGCCGCTAAACTGGCTGAAGGTTTGGATGAAGAAGATGATACAGATGGAGGTGACGAGCCCCTTCTTGCTGGGCAGTTATTCAGCACAAGCACGCAAACCCCCCCTGCACCACCAGCCTCCCAGCCTCTCCAAAGCCCCGGTCCACCAGATGCCGAAAAGGCATTTCAAGCCCAATCAAATGCCCTTCCCGTTGCGCCAAGTTTACCGCCCCTTGAGCCACCTGTAAAACCTAAGCCTGCGCCAACCGATGTTGATATCAGTGGGGATACTTTGTGGAGTGAATCACAATTAAATGATTGTGATTGGGATGTTGATTGGGAATAGTCAAATATTATTGAGAATAGCGAAAAGACATTAGCATCTTTCTTCATAATGAAATATTATAAAGAACACACAT
>JABIHC010000053.1 GCA_018649825.1 Methanobacteriota archaeon | reverse complement strand
GTATATGGGCCAAGGTCACCCGGAAATGATTACGGCCAAGTTGTCAATATCTTCCTTGAAAACATTATTGCCGAGCGACAAATCACAGTTCACGATGAGGGCAAGCAAACACGCTCTTTTACATGGATTGACGATGCAATTGAAGGTATAATGTTAGCCGGAACTTTAGACCGTGGAGTTGATGGCTCATTATTGTCTGGTGGGGCATGGAATATTGGTATGCCCAAAGAAACTTCTATTTTGGAATTAGCAAAATTGATTTATGAGATTTGCGAAAAAGAGGAAAAAATTATCTTCGGTAAAGGTCATCCAGGTGATTCCAACCGACGCATTCCAGACATTTCAAATACAGAAACTCAACTAGGATGGTATCCGATGACTGAATTACAACAGGGCTTGGAAAAGACTCTTCGTAGTTTTCAAATGGTCTAAGTATTGAAAAAACTGTATCAAAGAAAAGGGGGGTGTGCGAAAATGTCTGAAAATCTTGCTAACAAGGCGCCACAATCCGCCGAGTTCATTGAGATGACAAAGGGAGGTCCAAGTGAGGGTGATGGAGCGGCAAGGCGCGTTACATTATTTGGGGCCATAGGTAATTTAGGTCTAACTGCTGGAAAATTCTTTGTTGGAATTAGTGCTAATTCTGCGGCCCTAGTCGCCGACGCAGTCCATTCAGCCTCTGATTTAGTTTCAGATTTAGTGGTATGGGTTGCTATTTTCTTCGGTTCACGAGATGCCGATGAAAATCATCCATATGGGCATCGTCGCTTCGAGACGATGGCCACTCTTGTTGTTGCAATATTGATTATTATTACCGCTGGAGTCGTGATCCAAAGTGCAATACTACGTCTTGATGTTGCAGTAAATGAAATCCCTGGCATCTTGGCATTATATGTGGCGCTTATTTCTATTATCGTTAAGGAAGTGATGTATAGAGGGACAATAAGGGTTGCAAATAAATATGATTTACCTTTGATGCGGGCCAATGCATATCATCACCGTAGTGATGCGCTTTCATCAATTGCTGCATTTGTTGGAATTGCCGGGGCGATTAATGGAATTGCCATATTGGATGTTGTGGCGGCACTCATAGTTGGATTAATGTTGCTCCGAGTCGGGATAAAACTTTCTTGGGAAGCCATTCTTGAAATGAGCGATATCGGAGTCGATGAAGAAACTATGGCGGTGATTGAAGAACTAATTAACAACGAACCAGATGTGGAGTCATTGCACCTACTCAAAACTCGTCATATTGGCGGGCAGGTTTTATGCGAGGTGCACATAGAAGTTCCAGAACGTCTATCGGTAACGGAAGGTCACCAAGTTGCAGAACGAGTGCGAAAGACCATTATTACTGAAGTTGAAAAAGTTTCAGATGTAACTGTTCATGTTGATCCCGAGGATGATGAAGAAGGCACAACAATATTGCCACGAAGGCAGGAACTACTGAAAATTGTTGATGAAATTAAGGGTAATTATAGTGAAATAAGTATTGTAGGACGGCCAACTTTTCATATGTTATTGAGTGGTTGTGAGGTTGAAGTAGTAGTCGGAATTTCGGGCTCACTCCCCTCCATCACTGCCATTGCAGGTGATTTCAAAACCGCTATTGAAAGCGATACCAACTTTGTAAAAGCAGATGTCGTGCTTGCCCTCGATATCTAATAATCTCATTCGGGATATTGTGCATTTTTCAGTCCTTCTTTTCCAAGGAGATTTTTGCTTCGGCCCAATTCAAAATATATCACACAGATAATTCCAACTTTCGGGTGAAGGTCCTATTCTCAAGGTACGGTGCTGGCATAAAGTGGCGATACTACTTCCTGATTTAGCCATGTCAATAATTTTCTCTGCGGCAATTACTCGTTCAATTTCAAGGACGCACAATTTTGCAACACCATCTTTCGGTAGGTCAAGAATTTCAATTACTTGACATTCAAAAGCCGCGACTGATTTTGGCAGGAGTGGTGGCCAGCATTCACCACTTGGGCTTTCAACTGGCGAGAGAGTAAGAGAATCCCATTCACTAATATCTCGGGGTAATGGTTTGCTCACAACATCGGTCATCTCTGCCATTTCTTGTGTAGGAGGGAGGATGTGCAAGGTGACTTTTCCATTTTCTCTAAGGTTTGTGAGTGTGTCGCGAGGTCGCCCGTCAAGGTATTGTGAAAGGGATATCGTAAGCAAGGGAGGTTGATTTGAAACCACACAAACACTGGTGATTCCAGCAAGGTTGTTCAAACCAGCATTAGATTTTGTAGAGGCAATCGCAAGTGGGCGTGGGCCAATTAGTCCGTCAATTAGAAATTTACGTGGCATGAATTCAAGTTCTTTGAGTTCAACCATAGTCTGTGCTATTGAATCATCTGCATCTTGATTGGAGGTGGAAGTGGTAGTGCTGGTTGTGGGAGATGAGGTGGGAGGAGGTGTAGGTGATGGACGCCATTCATCGTCGGAACTCAAGTGCTTCATCCAGTGATCAAGTTTACCTTGATTAATTTCTGAAATTGTGATCTGGGTGAACTTTAGGTAATTCTCCCAAGAGGAAATTTCAGCCTCTAAATCACCTCGACTTCGTTTGCGTGTAAGTGAATCCTCTGCATATTTCGCACATAGGTGGAGGAAGCCCCTGATGTCCTCTTTGCTGCTCTGCATGAGATTGGCTCGTCGGCATAGTTATTGAAATAGCCCTTTGCTTACTTTCAAATCATTCCGATTTGCTTCCTTGGTGAATTGCGAGCCATAGGAGTGGAAGGCGCAATACTAAATGGTTCACTCACTTTGGTTTAGGAGATTAAGAACTCTATCGACATGGCCTGTTGCTTTAACATTGTATAGGGCATGTTGAATTATTCCCTTTGAATTAATTACAAATGTGGATCTTGCACATCCCATATATTCCTTGCCGTAATTTTTCTTCAATCTCCATGTGCCAAATGCCTTGTGCAAACTTAAATCCTCATCTAATATCAAGGGGAAATTCAAATTATATTTGTCAATGAATTTATCATGACTTTTTGCCGAATCCTTTGATACTCCAAGGACAATAATATTCGCACTTTCCAAGCGCTTTAGGCTATCTCTAAAATCACATGCTTGTATGGTGCATCCTGGTGTGTTGTCCTTTGGGTAAAAGTACAAAATAATGGTTTTTTCTTGGCGGCAATATTCCTCGGAATCATGTATCATTCCGCTACTATCTTCAACTGAAAAAGTAGGTGCCTTTTCTCCTACTTCAAGGGTGGTGTCTGGGGTCATATTCCCCTGCAAAAGTCGGGGGGTTGTCAACTTATGCCTAATTTCCATCAAAAGGACATTTTCGCCTAATTTGCGCCCGAAAATAGTATCACTCTCACCAATAACTACTTCCAAGGTGCCTTTTATTCATTCTGCATTACTTCTAATGCTAAACGGGTCAACCTTGCACTCGTCGCCGATTGTTTGATAACCCGCCATGTTCCCCGTTAAAGTATGGCTCAAGTTCGTATGACGAGAAAGAGCCGCAAGTATCTGCGCCGGATACAAAAGACAAAGACCCGATATGAACTGCAAGAAATTGCCTCGGAAATACAGTCTGAACTCGAGCGCCGAAACTTGACTTATGACGAGGCGCTAAACCTTGGAAATCAAATTCATGTTAGGGCTGATTCTCTCCCCGGAGATGGTTTAGTATATGCGATTTCTGATCGCGACGCTTACCGTCGAACACTTGAATTATATCTCCGTGATTCTGTATTAACAAAGACTGAACAATTACTACTTTGGGAAGAGCGAAGACGCCTAGGCATTTCTGCCGTTGAGCATAATACTCTTCTCAATCAATTAATGATTTCTTGGACGAAACAGGGAAAGAAAGTGACTGTGCATCGTTGGATAGAACCGGTTGAAGGCGGAGGTGATGCTAATGCTGCTTAATCAATTCCGTCAAGTATTTGCTAAGAAACATCCTGTTTCAGCCCACAAGCAAAGAGCAGCCAATAATGTATCCTCTGTAAGCGGGGCCTTATTGTTGGTTGCACTTCTATTCATCCAAGTTGTAGTTCCTATTGCTGGAGCCACCTCATCTCGCTCCGGTGACCCCGATTTTGATATCATTGAATTCACAGTTACAAGCGGCGGTTCAGTCACAAACCTTGCAGGTACAGAACTTGCTCCTAATGGGCACACACTTTCAGTTACAGTTCGTAATTTAGGTACAAATGGCGCACCTGAGGCATATAGCGTTCAAATACAACATTGGGATACATGGCCGGCTGGCGCCCCTACAACTGTTACTACCCTAAACATGGGTACTTTGGCAGCAGGCGCAACCTCGCCTCCTACTACCTTTGACTGGATTGCAACTGCAGGAGACGATCAAAGACTTACGGCTACAATTCAAAGTAGTGCAGATATTAACTCAAATAACGATGTTGAGGAATTATTGTTTGATGTATCTATGTTAGAGGAAGGCGAAGTTCTTGCCGATACTCTCCCCGAACCACTTGGAGGGCAACCAACAGCACGACTTTCTCGTGGCCTCAATACCGTTGATGTAACTGTGAGGAATAGTGGTGTGTTACCAGTTGATGCTTCAGTTGAATTGAAATTCACTCCAACAGCTGGTGGAGCAGCAACTTCTTTTTGGTCTAACGTTGTCAATATTCAGCCTGGGACTCTTGCTCAATTGGCAGGAGGCGTTTCCCTTCCAATTACTATTGATGGAACTTCACTTTCTGGTTCTCATACCATGGAGGCTAATGCTTACTTTACAGCAAGTGCTGGCACTCAAACAGTACTGATTGAACCCACATCCACTGTTATCTTTAGCGACTATCTTGCTGAATTATTTGCACCAGCTGATAGAGCAGTCGAGCCTGGCGGCTCAACTGAGTTGACCTTTAGAGTTCAGAATACTGGTGATTCAGCAGACTCTTTTGTTATTGGAGTCACTGATATTGAAGGATGGGTTGATGTTGTAACTTCACCAGATGGTACTACTGTTGGCCCAATTCCTTCCGGTGCGATTCACCACTTTGTGATTGAGGTTGATGTGCCAATAACCGCGGATAGGGCAGATGTTGAGCGAGTTTCTGTTTCCTTAACCAGCGCTGCAGAAGCATATATTATTACCGCTCATACTGATATTATGGCTGGAGATTTGTATCAAGGAACTCTCGCAAAGGTTACCGCAGAGCCTGTTGCAGTTCAACCTGATGTAACTCAACAAATCATTTTTAGTTTGACAAACACTGGAAATGTCCCTACAGGATATTCATTAACTGCAGACCTTTCAACTCCAGCAACTGGATGGCAAATAGAAATTCTTTCACCCACAATTGATCTCTTGCTGGTAGCCGAGGTTGCACAAGTAACTATTGAAGTCACGCCGCCAGAGTTAACCCTCCCCCTTGACCCTGCAGCAAAGTTGCGTGATGGAGACGTGGTGTCTTTGTGGCTTCAAGCAATTCCTTCTCTTGGAGGTCTTCCAGATATTGATACAATTCAAATGGTCGTAGATCCTGTTATTGCAGTTGACCCAGTTCTTAATCAAACAGAATTATGGTTAACAGAGCAACAGGTGCAAGATGGATTAGCCGCTGGGGGGATTGAACACTTTGTTGATATAGATGTTGAAGTTAGGCATAATTTACAAACGAATCTTGCTGAAACTGTTGATGTTGACCTAAGTATCGGCACAATCACTTTCATACCTCTTTCCACTGGTGGCATATCCGAAGCAAGTCGCTGGAGTGCGAGTGTTTCGCCAACTCAAATGACTCTTAATCTTGGTGAGCAAGTTAACTCGGTAATGGGGGTTCTTGGGCCAAGTGACTTATTACCCCTCGGTGGAACAATCACCGTTCCTATCATCGCTAGTCCAACTCTTGGTCCGGCTCACATTGGTTCAGGTGTAGTTGCCGCTGATGTGACTCATGAATTTATTATTCATGTTCCAGCAATTCGTTCCGCAGCAATAACCGATACGGGCCCCTACACTGTAGGTAGTGGAGTTACTACTTCGTTAACAATTCCCTTTGAGAATACTGGAAACGATGTTAGTTCATATGTATTGAGCATTGGAGATGGTCTGCCTGATGATTGGACCGTTACAATTACAACTGCAACAATCAGTAATCTTTCCGCACAAATGGAGGCTTGGCCGCTTGATGATGACCGCCAACAAACTGATTTCACTCTTGATGTCCTTACGAGTGAAAATACCTCGTCTGGTACTTTTCAAGATATTCCCATCCGAGTTCAAGATGAGGTCACTGGAGTATTGTTATTTGAGACAAATGTAATAGTTCAAGTTGAACCAAGAGTCGCTTTTCACCTTACTCCTCTAGAGCAAGAAGTAAATCTGTCAGTCTATGAGCAGCCTTCAACAAGAGTATTTATCCATAATACCGGTAACCTCCTGACAAACTTTAACGTCTGGATTGACGATTCAGCTGCAGGAGATGTCATATTTTCAATGGAAACATCGGAAAATCTGCTTATTCCTGCGGGCTTCAATGATAGTGTTAAGATTCGTCTATCTCCTGATTCACAAGCAAGTGCAGATGATGTTCATCAAATCACAGTTTGGGTTGAAGCCGATGGGCTGGCTGAATCTGTGCTGATCAATGCAACAATAATTCCAGATCATCATGTTATTATTGACTTGCCAGAAATGTCTCATGCATTCCCTGGTGAGGTTATTGAGATAACTGCCAATGTCACCAATAACGGCAACTTGCTTGAGGAAGTTTATCCAGTATCTGTTGTAGAGGGCGGGTGGACAGTAACATCTAGCCCCACTAGCCTGAGCCTTAATACGGGGGAAAGTGAACAAATTGTATTCACAATTACCGTTCCTCCTTTGGGTACGAATGATTCTCTTTCAAATGGAGATATTCATCTTTTCACAGTTGATTTAATCTCTATCGCAGATGAATCAGTAAGTGCAAGCGATGTATCTCAAATCACCATCTCAGCATTATTTGAATTAGAGGCCATTAATTGGGACTCCGATGCATATTTCTATAGGTATGGTAATTGGAATTATGATGCCTTATTGATAAATAATGGTAATTCCGATATTATTGTGGAATTAACATATTCTTTGGTAAAACCAGGTACTTCCGACCCCTCTCTTGATTGGCAATTTGATTCAAATACGCCTAGCATTCTTACCCTACCTGTTGGAAAATCAGT
This sequence comes from Methanobacteriota archaeon, assembly GCA_018649825.1. GTDB lineage: Archaea > Thermoplasmatota > Poseidoniia > Poseidoniales > Poseidoniaceae > PSPT01. The sequence goes on along the minus strand of JABIHC010000053.1, from coordinate 19,106 downwards.
GCCCTTACAGTTTAGCGTATCAGCGACACAGGTAGAACCCGACCTCAATCTTGCAGCTTGGCTAAGTATAGATGTTAGCCCAGTGGATGCAAATGTAACCGGTTCTGCTGAGTTACAAAGTGTTTTGCAAATGAGCAGATTTTTCCAATTGGAACCTGCTGTTATTGATGCTACAGATAGTGGCGGTTTGGTAGGTCAATCGGCTCATTGGAGTCATATTCCACTTACTGTAACAACTGACGCAGTTTATGAAATTGAATTCTGCAGTGCACAAAGACTACTTTCCTTGGATGGCGAGGAGTTTGAATGGAATTTTTCCCTCATTGTAGCAGGCATTCCGCATTACCTTGATTTGAATTATGATTGTGAAAGCAGCTCAGAACGTTCAAGAATATCTCTTCCTTCTGCTGAAGCATGGTTGATAAATGATCTCCAATTTAGTATTTCTACACCCGTATGGCCAAATATTTATGCCGGTGATGGTTGGGATTTGACTTTCAGATTATATCACCCCACCGAGCATTCAAGTTATGCAAATTATGTTGAGGCTCCAATTCAATTCATATTGAATAATTCTGCAGACCCATATTTGTTTGATATGCAGTTTGATACTGAAGGACATTTGGTTGAGGGCGAATACCAATCTATTTTTGTTACCCTTCGAAATGGAGGCACCGCTTTAGCCCTTGGAGTCGATGTTGATTTAGAATGTAGCGAGGGAATTGTGCCTGTTGCCCGACAAACTTATCCGATTACGATTCTTTACCCACGTGATGAAATAACCCTGTCTTGGAATCTAACCGCTCCATTATTAGATTGGTGGGATGATAGTGAAACTGTTACTTGTACGGCCCAATTAACTACATTGAATGCTGATGGTGATGATTTAGGAAATAATATATTGGAGGGTGAAAGCACGATTGAATCCTGGTCGCCAAATGTTATGTTTTCCTTTATCGGCTTTGCAGCGATGATGATTCTGACTTTGGTTTGCTTACGCCTTGGCTTAGGTAATGAAAAGTTCCGTCTAGCATCTGCTTATACTGGTCTTATGTGCCTTGGTCTTGGTTTCCATCTTGGCACATGGTCTTGGTTTGGGCCGCTAATCACCCTTGCAGCAATATTTTGGTTACTGATTATTAGTTGGCGTTCAGGCGATGAATTCCAATTAATTCACGAAGATTATCAACGCGCTCGTAAAGGCCAAAATACAATGTACCGTGATCACCAAGTAGAATTGAATTCGGTCAGCAAGCAATTGAAATTTATTTTGACTGTTCCAATGCTCGGCTTTATTGCAATCATTTTGGGAATACCTCCGCAAATGAATCCAGACATTATCAATATTCTTTCACTACTAATCATTTCTGTTGGTACAATGGTATTGGTAGGTCGTCTGCTTTCATGGATTGATAAATCATATGCCACACTTTACGGTTTCCTCACCGATACCGAAATTGCAGTTGAGCGTATTGACCGCGAATTAGTAGACCCTGCGAAGATGCTTCAAGCAATCGCTCGTCAAAGTATTGATATTTCTCTAACTCAAGAGACCGTTGATGATAAAGGAGGTGAATCTGATGCCTAAATCGAGTGTTGATTCTGTTGTTTCTGATGAAACCACTATTGATCCCGAAGAAATACCTTCTGTTTTGGAGGTTGATCTCGGTGAAGTCAATGTTGAAAATTTAGATACTTCAATTGATGAATCAAGTCTTCAATCTATGGATGATGCTGGTGAAGATATGTCGGGTGCTGAGGGCGAAGATGATACTGAGGGCGAAGATGCATCAGAGGACATTTCTGCTGGTGAAGATATGTCGGGTGCTGAGGGCGAAGATGATACTGAGGGCGAAGATGATACTGAGGGCGAAGATGCATCAGAGGACGTTTCTGCTGGTGAAGAAGTATCCAGTGGCGAGTTGAGTGATGCAGATTTAACTGCATTAAAACAAGCAGTACAACAAGCAAACTCCGTTGTTGGCCGTAGAGTCCAAGAATTAACTGGGCTTGATGTCGACATTAGTGAAGGAGTTGATTATTGGTTATCTCTTGCTCGAATGCAACTCGAAGGCCACAGAATCTTGGGAGCGAAGCGCACAATGAAGCGTGCAGTTATTGAATTGCAAAATCTCGCAACAGGCGTCTTAGATTTGCGTCGTTCCCTCGCCCTACTTCAGCGCTTAATGATGGAAAAGCAAGTTGATATTCGCGAAGTAGAAGTCGTACTATTGCGCTTACGCGCTGCAACGGCTGCTGCCGAACAAGGCGATATCAATGTCGCCGCAACTCAGGTTGAAGAATTGATTAGTGACCTTGTAGGTGATGATTTATCTACTCTAAACCCATTCTTATTCCGTTCCTTCTGGATGGGAGTCGAAACTCGCTGGCCCGCAGGTGGGGACCACGGGGTACTATTGGTGAAAATAGTAAATGATGGCGACAAGACTATCCCACCTATGCGTCTGCTTCCTCCTATGCCAGATTATTGGACCTGTGAGCCCAAAGTCATGGATGTGCCAGGTTTACCGCCGGGCGGATTTATTCATGTCAAATTCCATGCCACCCCTGAATCTCGCCATGGACCAGAATCAATGCCACTTTCTCGTAAACTATCCATAATTTCTGGCTATTCAGTTCGTCAAGGCATTGTAAAATGTATGATGCGCATTCAAAATCGAAGCATGGAGCCTTTGCGCGACATCTTGATTTCACCTTGGATGCCACCAAATTTCGAGCCTCCTAGCCTGCCCCTCGTCGAACGATTATCTCCAGATGAAGTAGCACATTTGACAATCCCATTGAAAATCTCATATGATTTAGAAGAAGACGAGGAGGAGATCGCTTAGCCCTAACGGCTAGCATTATTATATTCCAGTATTATGAGGGACTGACTCTCAAATACTAGAAAAAAAAGGAGGCAAAATATGAAAAATATAGAAATAAATGAAAGAATGAACGAACGCGACACCGTCGCATCCATAGGTATTGGAGCAATGATTGTATTCATTGCACTAGTATTGGTTGCGGCAGTTGCATCTGCGGTTATCATCCAAACGGGTGAAAAACTGCAGCAGAACGCCCAGCAAACCGGGTCTGACACCCAGCAAGAAATCGGTGGAAAAATATCCATCATCGCCGTATGGGTTGGCGATCAAACAGGTGGTGCCGAACAAATAACTGTTGTTTTTGAAACATCAGCTGGCTCAGATGTCATACCAGAAAGTACCGTTCTTTGGAACGTAGTATGCGATGATGGAGCTGCAACACCCGTAGCATTATATGATGAAGGTGATTTTGGTGCCGCTACACTATTAGATGCTGCTACTGCACCAACTGACGACCTTTTTGACCAAGGTGCAGTTTACATGATCGACCTTACCGTCGTTAATTGTATGCCAGCAACAGTTGGTGTAGAAGTTATGTTTTTGATAATGGTTGAAGGTGGAGGAACAACATATGAAACATTGATGTTCACCAGCATCACAGAAGGAGACGCAATAGTTTGAGGTGATTATTATGATGAAGAAAAACGAAAACGAAATAGAAAATGATACACTCGGTGCCATTGGTATCGGGGCAATGATTGTATTTATCGCCCTTGTATTGGTTGCTGCAGTTGCATCTGCAGTTATTATACAAACCGGTGAAAAATTACAACAGAATGCACAGCAAACAGGTTCTGATACACAAAGAGAAATCAGCGGAAAAATTTCAATTAACACAGTGATTATTCATACCGATGATGATTATATGTTGTTATTTGAATCAAGTCCAGGTAGCGATGTAATTCAAACAAATCAAATTAATTGGCAAATGACTTGTGACGATGGCGCTTATAATTATCTATCTGACGATTTCCTTGGTACATTTGATGCAGACGATCATGCCGCTATGGCCGTAATAACAGAAATTATGCCCGGCGAATCATATGGATTAGTTCTTGATGCAGCGCCAGCTGTTGCTACTGATTGTTCCGCAGGAAACCTCGGTGTTAACGGAGAGGTAACTTTCTGGATTCACGTAAACGGTGGCGGTTCAACCTACGAGAGATTGTACATCAGTGATGCTACTGCAGGTTCATTAGTTATCTAAGACGGTCAGGACCTCTATATTTTCCCTTCCCTTTCGCCTTCGGGCGATTGGGTCGGGGCATGAGGTCTTGGACGTTGAGGTGTAGCCATGGCGTGGTCATTCGCCGGACAGGCTGCCGAAAATGCAGCCGATGATGAGAGCACAAGGATCCGACTATTGGAAATGTCAGGAGTCTCAATTGAAGAGGTTCCACTTCCGGAAGCGGGTAGTCTTGCAGAAGATGAGGCTTGGACCATAGGTCCAGGGCCAGCTCGAGCAAGAATCGGTGCAACTGATGTTGCTCTTGCAGTCCAACAAAAGTCACTACCTGCCGGTGCAACAAATGTACAGGCAACTGTTGACACATCTGGACTTGAGCGACTTATCTCATCAAGACTCGACCAAGTTGAAGACACCCTACGCGGTGTTGAGACAAGGTTGATTGATACAATCCCAACCCTTGGTGGCATTGCTGCCGAAGGTGAAGAAGGAGAAGATGCAGAATTGCCAGATGGCGTAGATGCAGAATCTTCTTTAGACGAAAATAGTGGCGACCAAATCATCACATCAAGTGGTGAGGTTATCCAAATTGGTAAAGAAAACTCTCGATTAATGGAAGTGGATTCTGCCCCTCTCTTGGAACTATATGAGGCTCAGGCTTTGTCATTGAATCCATTCCTCTCAAGTGGAGTAGGTTTGGCTGAACTGACAGATGAGATTGCTATTGGAGCACACACTATTGCAGCATTATTACTGGATCAATTATCTGGTATGGCTGCTAGTAGTTTTGTTTCCAAGGCACAAGCCTCTGGTATGCTATCTGATGACGAAGCGAGTTCAGTACTTGCAATCGTTCAACTCGCCTCACCAGGAGAGCCGGACGAAGCATTAAACGATCATCTAACTGATCGTGACCTTCTCGCTCTTTCAACACTAATAATCGCTTGGCGTAAATCACAAGTCATAGCGACATAGGAGGCCTGAAATGGGTGGTTCTGTAGGTGTAGGTGCGCTAGTTATAGGCGTGGCATTATTAGGCGTATTCGCTGTTGCAACTCAAGCAATTGAGGCGCAATTACAATCCTCTTTGGATACAGTGGATGCCGCTGGAGACCCTTTGCCGAGCGTAAGCATTATTGATGCAAGCGACGAGCTTTGGGGGATAAATGATGTTGCGATTAGTCTTGGCGGGTCTGGATATACTGCAGGTACTATTACAACATCTGGTGGTACTGGTAGCGGATTTAGTGCAACTTATACCGTGGACATAAGCACAGGTGCAATTGATGGAATTACAATTATTTCGCGTGGTAGTTGGACAGTTGCTCCAACATTATCAGCATCAGATCCGGGTGGTGGAGGAGTGGGTGCTTCCTTAACTCCAACACTCGGAACTGTTGTTTATGCAAATATTACAAATGATGGTTCCCAAACTATTGCTTATGAGGATATTTGGTTCAGCATTGATGGCCAAAGTCCGGAAAGAGTTTCAGATTATTATTCATCAACTTCTTCTAGAGAGTACCTCTTTGCAGGGGATATTGTTTCAATAATTTGGGATGATGGCGCAACGGGAACTTTAACTGATTTTGGACGTTTAGCAATTAATGGGATGGGTCACACAGAGGTCAATAATATTTAGGAGTTGAAAATATGGCAGATGGAGGTGTTACAAGTATGATTATGTTAGTTACTGCATTGATTATTAGCACTGCTGTATCCGCCTTATTAATCGGCTCTTGGACTGATGCCGCTGAAACTATATCTTCTCAACGAAATAAAGCGGCAGCAGATGCGGCTACTGAAGTTTCACTTGCAGGAGACCCTGGTGCCGTTCAATATGATACGGCAGCAACTCCAGACGACGAAGTAACAATTTATTTACAAAATACGGGAACTAATCTTCTTGACCATGACTCAGTTGCTTTTTGGCTTGATGGTGAAGTTTCAACTACAAACACAATTACCTTTGTTGATGCTGCTGTCTCAGTTTGGTCACCAGGCGAGTTAATTCAAGTAGTCGGAGAAAGTAGTGCATGGAGTTTTTCTAATGGTAACGAACCTACTCTCTCTGTAGTAGTAAGCAGTACGGTTAGTAAGGGTGTCAGCGGAAGCGACAGTATTTCACAACCAATTCGGTTGGTGGCATGAGGTGATATTATGGAAGAACCAATAGAAGACGGTTTTGAATTCGGGCTTGAACAGGATAGCCTTGCAGATAGTATGGGCTTAAAATTACCAAATCGTTCACTCATGTTAGTTTGCGGAGGTATTGGTTCAGGTAAATCATTGATTACTCAGCGCCTAGTTTTTGGTTTGATTGAGAATGGTGCAAAGGTTGTAGTCGTTACAACTGAATTAACTACTCGTGGATGGATTGAGCAAATGCATAGCATTGGATATTATTGCACTGAATCAATAAAGAAAGGTCGCTTACTTGTTCTCTCTCGCTTTGGAACTATTGCCCAACCAATCGAGGGTATTGGATTGAACGAGGTTCTTGCATCAGAAGCAATGGATGATGCAGATATTATTATTATTGACTCGGCTTCTTCATTGATGCCTGAGACAGATTCCAATGAAGAGCGTTTCAAAATCATTCAGTCCTTGCGTAGTTTCTCTTCGTCAGGTCGAAGTATTCTTCTTAGTTTAGACTCTAATGAAATGGATGATGGCTTATTCCATAACCTAAGGGCTTCGGCTGAAGTGGTTCTTGATATGACTAATACTTTAATTGGTGGTGAATTAAAACGAGCATTGCAAGTCACTAGGTTTCTGCGTGCAGCAGGCCCTATTCAGACAAATATTGGTTGGAGAGTCGAACCTTCAATGGGCTTCATTGTAGATATTACGGCGGTGAGTTGATGACTGACCAACCAGAGATTGCACCAGGAGATATGGCTGGATTAATGGCCACATATCCTCACGTTAGAGAATGGGTCCAAGATTTTGAATCACGTTATGGCTCACGTCCAATCTATTATGGCCCTTTAGATAGAGGTGCCAAGAAAATAGAACCTCTCAATCTCATTTATGTTACCAAACCTCCTATTTTTGTTCATATGTATCGTCCAAGTGATGATGAGGACGGTGGAGGTTCTACTCTTTGGTTTGGGCTTGAGCCACAACTATCGGAAGAGGAAGAGTTGATTCGGCGAACCTTAGTTGAAATTCTCTTGCAAGAGGCACCTTCGGCTCCGTCATTTACTACAGATTCGGAATTTGAAAATATTCTTTCTGGAATGATTGACCGCTACACTGTATTGGATGTTGATGCCCCTAATGTAAGACGAACCGGTGGCGTTTGGTCAATCCTTGGAATTGATGACAAGCGAATTGTCGTTTCACTTGAACAGCGTGAGAAAATCCGTTATATTATCATTCGTGACCTAATTAGAAATGGTCCTCTTGAAACTCTACTTTCTGATGAAATGCTGGAAGATATTCACACAATCGGACTAAAACACGTCAACATGGATCACAAAGTGTTTGGTATGGTTACTTCAAATATTCGCTTTAGGGAACGGGAATTACTTGGAAGGTATTTGCGAGCAATGAGCGAAAGAATCGGTCGGCCTGTGAGCGATAACAAACCAATCATTGATGGCGCTTTACTTGACGGAAGTCGTATTAATATTATTTATTCTGACGACGTATCAATGCTCGGTCCATCATTTACCATTAGAAAATTCGCAGAAGAAACTATTTCTGTAATACAATTAATCGCATGGGGTACAATGTCTGCTCAGCAAGGGGCATACATTTGGATTTGTCTTGAGTATGGGATGTCCCTTTTGGTGTCTGGTGAAACTGCATCCGGAAAAACAACTACTCTCAATGCGATACTACCTTTTATTGACCACAATGTGAAAATCTATTCTGCAGAAGATACTCCTGAGGTTAAAGTGCGCCACAAAATTTGGCAGCGTTTAGTAACTCGTGATTCAAAAAATGAGGATTCACGAGTTGAAATGTTCGACCTGTTGAAAGCAGCTTTGAGAAGCCGTCCACGATACATCATTATTGGGGAAATTCGTGGTGTTGAAGGGGCAACTGCATTCCAAGCAATGCAGACCGGTCACCCGGTAATTGCTACTTTCCACGCATCTTCAATCGTAAAAATGATTCAAAGATTTACTGGAGATCCAATTAATGTTCCAATTAGATTCTTTGACAATTTGAATTTCGCTATATTTCAAGAAGTGGTGGAAGCACCTGGTGGAGGAATCGCTCGACGTATCACTGGAATTGATGAAGTCATTGGCTATAATAAGCACAGTGATGGTGTTCTCACAAGAGGTATGTTTGAGTGGGATCCAGTGAAAGATAAGCACTATTTCAGAGGTATGTTCCAAAGTCACATATTGGAGAATAAGGTCGCTGCACAGATGGGTTTTGCTAACAAACGTGATGTATATGATGAAATGATGCGAAGAACCGAAGCCATTTCTCGAATGGTTGATCGTGATTTGACACATTATGATGACGTTTTTGACCTATTGAATATTTACTATAATCAAGGTTGGGAGCAATTTAGTGCTGCAATTGATAGATGGGTTGGAATAAACCACGAGTGAGGATATAGGGAGGGATGATGGATGGAACGGCTGCCCAACTGGCAGATCGCTATCAAGCGTCTCGAAATGCCGGTAGAACGCTTCCTCTTCATTTATGTAGGTAGTTCATTTTTAATGGGCCTATTTACTGCCTTGGCAATAGTATTCTTGATTCCCGGGTTGTTCGTTGGATTCAGTGCTATATTGATAATATTGTCACTGCCTTTCATTTCGGGTGGCGCCGCAGCCATGTTTCCTCTTCTTGAACTCCAACGTTGTGCAGTGAGGATTGAGAAGGAAATGCACATGTTTATCACCCGTATGGGGATTCTTTCTTTGGGTGAAGCCGGAGCAAATTCAATGTTCGATATTTTGCGGCAAATGGGTGATTATGGCGAATTAGCTCAAGAAGTCAAACGCATTAACACCCTCGTTGATAAGTGGCACACGAGTTTGCCAGAAGCGGCGAGGATTGTTGCCCAACAAAGTGCAAGCCCTCTGTGGGCAGATTTCCTTGACAGGATGTCATTTTCAATAGAAGCCGGTCAGCCAATTGATGGATTCATGCGAGCCGAGCAGGAAACAATTGCTGAGCAGTATGAAACTCTCTATGATACTCGTTTAGAAGCAGTTGATAATTTGAAAGAAATATACATCAGTTTGGTTTCTGCAAGTTTATTCGGATTGGTAATTGCTGGAATTCACTTAGTATTGTTTCAAACTGGGAGAGTAGATGACCTTACAATTGACATTTTGGCGCGAATGAGGTGGCTTCTTTTGGCAGGCTTTTTCTTTGCCATCATTCAAATTGGAAGTTTATTCGCATTCCGTTCTACTATTCCAGATGACCCCATTTTTGCCCGTGATGAAATGGATACGCCACATCGTCTATTGTTTTCACAGGCGCTCGTATTTTCAATATTAATTACCGCCTTTATGATAGTTTTTACATCCATTGCAACTTGGATGTATTGGGATGGTATCATTGCTGAATGGGATCGCTATGGTTTGATATTAATCGCTGCACCCTTTACCCCCCTCCTTATTCCGGCATGGATAGAAAAACGAGAAGAGACTCAAATCCATCGCCGTGATGAATCCTATCCCGGATTTATCCGTGCCCTTGGTGGTACTGCTCAAGCCCGTGCCGCTGAGCCGAGTGCAACAATTCGTGCTTTGAGAGGAATTGATTTTGGCCTTCTTGACCATGCCATTGACAGACTTGAGAACCGGCTCTCCATGCGAATTGATTCGGAACGTGCTTGGGATTACTTTTCGGCAGAAACAAATTCTGCATTGATTTCAAGATTCAATCGAATTTACATTGAGGGCTCTCAATCAAGTGGGGAGCCTGCGGCAACTGCTGAAATGGTAAGCAAATCGACATCTGGCCTTCTCTCACTACGACATAGGAGAAGTTTGTCTGCCAAAACGATGTGGGGTACTGCAATTGGATTAATGATTGCTGCAATTGCCAGTTTGAATGTAACAAATACAATTATCGTTCAACTCGGAGAAAGTATTGGTGGCATGGCTGCTGGAATGGTGGACGTGGATTTAGCTTCAGTTACCGAAACCGGAACCGGAGGTTTTGGTCTACCTGCACTTGATGATAACACAGTGGTTGAGCAAAATATTTTCCTCTTCAAGTTCACTATTTCAGTACTAATTATTATCAAAATCATTGTACTTTCAGGAATAACCACTCGTCTGCGCGGCGGTGGGTGGTCAAGTGCGGTTGGAATGATGGTTCAAATGACTTGGATAGCAGGGTTGGTAAGCCTATTGACTACCACTGCTCTTGAATCGTCCCTTTCAATGTTTACAGTTGACTAATAATTCTTCGCATAATGCTTGAAAGAAAAATTAGATTCTTCTTCTTAGGCGTTCCATCAATCCATCCGTTTCGCCCAATAAGGCGAGTGTTTCTTCAATACGACTTTCACTGTGTGCATCCTTAGCCTTGGCTATTGCAGCCTCAGCATCTCTGCGCATTTGGTCAGAAATTTTGATATTGGCAGCATCTAATTGGTTGCGAAGGATTTTCCATTCTCCCTGAACAAAGGATAACAATTCTCCGGCTTCATCAGATTCGGCACCGGCTTTGTCCAAGGATGTTGTTAGCCTCTCAAGTAATGTTGCCGCATGAGACCATTGCAAACTATCTGCGGCCTTTTTCACTTCATTGAGTGCTTCCTGCCAATTCTTTTCATCGGATCGGCCAGCAAAGCGTTCAGCCAATTTACGTTTTTGTCTTAATGCCCTTCTTACAACTGACATCGCTTCTCTCTCACGTACTACTTCCCGACTAATCCCGTCCGACAAACCACGTGCTAGGCTATGGTCTCCCTTTTCTAGTGCATCTTCTGCCTGCGCCAAGCGTTCAATCCACTCTGAAGTATCAAGCCCGTCAGTTGCCTTTATTGCTGCCTTTGCAGCGGCTAAAGCATCTTCAGCAAACTCATGTGCCTTTCCGATGTTCTCAATATGTAATGGGATTGATGATGCGAATTCAAAAGCCTTTTCAGGTTGCTCTGCATCTAAGCGTTGCTTTGATTCTTTTAATACACCTCTTAGAGAGTCTGCTTCTGGCCCTTCAAGTCCAGTTAATTCGCGTGCAGCACAAGTGATAGCCTCCTCTGCCTTACCCCACCATTCAATAATTTCATCAGCACGATTCTTCGCTTGGCGATACAATAATTCTGCCTCGCGTAAACTACCGAGTTCCATTTCACGATCGCCTTGAGACATTGCACTTGCAGGGCGGCGTACGAGAGGTGCGATAGCCTCAGCCTCGTCAATCGCTCGTTGAACTTCAGCCCTTATTTCTTCAACATCTTCTGAAAAGCGAAGTGTTCTTTCAATATCATCCTCTGCTTCATAGAGCATTTGCAATCCCCATTTAGGGTCAATGTGGCCATCCTCTCCAGCCGACATAACGAGTGATGCAGCCTGGTCGACAGCCGCTCCATCCGAACGTAGTTGGAGAATTTGATTTTCAAGTTCATTGAGTTTCACTCGGAATTCCTTGCGAATTTCTCGGTCGTCATCTCCGCCGAGCCAATCACTTGCAGTAAGCCAGACTCCAATTAATAGAATGCCAATATTGAGGTAAAGAATAGGTACAACAGGCGCTGATGCAGCAACCAATGAAGATGAGAAAATTACCCCCACTCCTCCCATTACCCCTCGGTATCTAATAGTAACAGATTTTCCTTGCAAAAAGAAACGGCTTGACTTGAACAGAACTCCTCCGAGCGCCATGAGGATTAGGCCCCCCGTCATTTCTCCAGTATTGCCTTCCAAAGTCCAAGAACCAAGAATTAACATTGGCAACCACCCGATAGTAGTTGCTGCTCCAAGTCGAGAACGAGAACGAGGAGTCATCATTACCAAATCTTGCATCAATAATGCCCATGCGAGAACCAAGATTGGTGCGCCTAGAGCGCTCGCAAGGGTTCTATCTCCTGAAAATGATGATTGTAAATCTGGCCACGCAAGCCAAAAAGCAGCACCCAGCATAGCCATAGCAACGAATGTAGTTAATTGCTCAATACGCTTTGCACGGGCTGCAAAAGCAGCATCTAAGCGTTCATCAACTACCTCGCCCATATTTGTTCCCAATCCTATTCATCACTTAGCACTACTTCCTTTTTGAATGCAACGTTTGCTAAGCCAAGGTAGTCAATAATGCCCCAAATTATTGTTGAAATAAACCAAGCAATTTGGTGGTGTAATTCCATTCTAATAAGAAGGATGTCAAAGGTAATAGTTGAGCCGGTTAGGCCAAAAATATACACTGCGATAGTCCAAGGGAGAGTCCATTGAATATCCCTGTCTGATTTAAAAGTCCATCTCTTGTGAGTGTAATGAGCAAATATACTGCCTACTATCCATGCAATCATCCAAGCAAAAGTAGGCCAGTGTCCTTCATGACTGAAGAGGAAATATAATGCTTGATAAAATAGAAAAAATACGGTTGTATTGCCAATGCCAATAAAGAAAAAACGGCTAAACGTTGACATTTTCATTTCTCCAGCAATGAAGCATTCAATACTATTCACGCTACGGCTTCTCCTCTTTATCAGTAGCGGGTTGAATTAGGAATTAAGTAGGGAACAGATTGGACATTCATCAATTACATGACCTCTTGCTGGGCAATATTGCCGACCAAAGAATATCATCTGTAAATGCCTCTTATTCCAAGTGTCCTTGCTGAAAACTGCTTTCAAATCCTTTTCAGTCCTAACTACCGATTTACCATTTGACAACCCCCATCTCTGAGCCAAACGATGGATGTGTGTGTCTACAGGAAATGCCGGCAAGCCAAATGCTTGCGACATTACTACACTAGCAGTTTTATGGCCAACTCCTGCAAGATTTTCAAGCGCATCCCAATCGGGAAGTACTTCTCCCTCATGCCTTTCCAGCAACTGTTCTGCCATTCTTTTGAGGTTCTTTGCCTTGGTCGGTGCAAGCCCAATTTGGTTTATTATTTGCCGAATTTCTTCAACTTCAAGATTGGCCATATCTACTGGGTTATCTGCTTTTGCGAATAGCGCAGGAGTTACTTCGTTTACTTTTTTATCAGTGGTTTGTGCTGAAAGCATTACTGCTACGAGAAGCGTATATGCATCTGTATGGTTCAATGGAATAGGTGTTTCAGGAAATAATTCAGCAAGGATTTTTGAGGCCAAATCAGCCCTTTCCTGCCGCCTCACTTCACTTCACCTCACTTATTATGTGACTCATTTGCCGATACAAAGTATTCTGCTGGGATGGGATGTAGTGAGGCGATAAGTGATGCCTTTTCATTCCAAATCGCCACTGACTTTTGAGTATTCTTCACCGGTTTTCCAAGCCCATACTGCTCCGCCAATCATTGTCCCAAAGGGGATAATATAGCAGGTTAAGTATTGCCAGTTTTGCCAATTATCTGCACCTTCTGGTGCTCCGCCAATCATGTATCCAATTAGCCCAAATATCATCCCAGCAAAAAGTGACATGACTCCGATGATAAGGCTTCTCAGTACTCGCATATAATCGCCTCCAGTCCTTATGATATAATTTACCCGCTAAAATAAGCACTCAATTCATCGGCACTTTTACTGTTGAGAATATCACCTTTTTCGAGCCAACCTTTGCGCGCAATTTGGACGCCGTGGTGCACATCAAATAGACCTGCAAGGGAATGGGCATCAGGATTTATTGAAATTGGCACACCCAATTCCTTTGCGTATTTACAAAGACGCCAATCAAGATCTAAACGATATGGTGAGGCATTTAATTCAATTGCTTTGGTGTGGCCGTCATTTATCAATTCGGCAGTGGCCCGAAGAACTTCATGCATATCAACTGGGAAACCATCTCTTCCTTGTAATATTCTTCCAGTAGGATGTCCGAGGATAGTGGTGTAAGGGTTTTCCATGGTTTTGATTAACTCCTCTGTATTGGTTACCTCATCTCTTGCGCGCCATTTAGTGATGGCATGAACACTTGCGATAACATGGTCTAATGTGGCAAGAATATCGTCACTATAATCCAATTTCCCACCAGCGAGAACATCTGATTCTACACCTTGGAATATTCGGAAATCAGTTCCATCCTTGTCCCATTGTTGATTTAGGCGGTGAATTAATTTCCCTTGTGCCAGTAAGGCATCTGGGCCAACTCCATTGGCCACCTTTAGAGATTGACTATGGTCTGAAATCCCTAACCAAGACCAACCCATTTGGATTGCTGCATTTGCCATTTGTTCCAAACTTGCGGCACCATCTGAAAGTGTGGTGTGATTATGCAATGCCCCTCTGATATTTGAATAACTAATCAATTCAGGCAGGTCTCCCGACTCTGCAGCCTCTATTTCCCCAGTATCTTCACGTAATTCTGGTACGACATAATTCAGTTCCAAATGGCGATAAATATCGGCTTCATCATTGGCTAATAGGCTGTATTGGGCAGCTTCAATTCCCTTTAATCCGCCAGCCTTTTCATCGGGAATAAGTCCGAATTCATTAAGTCGGAGTCCTCTTTCAATTGCTCTTTTTCTCAACCTAATATTATGTTCAACCGAGCCGGTAAAATAAGCCAATGTATAGGGGAAATGATGAGGTTCAACCAACCTGATTTGAGCATCAATCGTCCCTCCTGATTCAAGTTGTTCGTATGCATCACCTCCTATTGCATCCAATACTTGGGCGTCGATGTGCCCCAGTTGGAAACCGTCACTGAATAAACTGGTGTCAAGAATAAGAGATACCTTAGAGTCACCTGCGCCCTTTACATCGGCAATCCCCTGAAGTCCAAGAATTGATTTGGTTACTGCTTCGTGACGGTCTAGATCTACGGCTAAGACAATATCAAGGTCGCCAATTGTTTCCTTTCTCCTTCGCGTACTGCCTGCTAACTGGGCCTTGATTACACCAGGGATGCCTGAAATCAATGCTTCAAATGCTTCGCCATACCTTTGTCCAATGTTTAGGCGGCGGCGTGCATGGAAGCGATGAAGCAATTCAATTCCATCAATTATTTTTTGCTGTGATTTTTTGCCGAAGCCCTTCATCGGCTCAATAAGACCGGCTTCGGCAGCAGCGGCTAACTCAGCGATATTTTCAACACCTAATTCATCGTGCATCATTTTGATTCTTTTTGGCCCAAGATTTGGAATACCAAGCATTTCAATTAATCCAGAGGGAGTTGTTTCAAATAATTCTGCCCAAGACTTTGGCCAATCGCCCTCCTCAACGGCTTGAGTGATGCCCGAAGCCAGTCCTTTCCCAATACCCTTGATATCAACCAGTGTGCCATTAGATACATATTCATACAAATCATTTGTCATTGCCGAAAGCGTTCTTGAGCCGTTAAGGTATGAACGGGTGCGGAATGGATTTGCCCCATTGAGTTCCAGTAAAACCCCTACTTGGTGAAGTACGGTTGAAATTTGTGAACGGCTGAAAAATGGCGGACCATTTGGGCGGGGTTTAGGAAGTGACCATGAATTTGCCCCTGCCATAACTCCGCCTCAGTCGAATGCATGACGCGGGGGTTCAAGAAGCCGCCGAGTATGCGGAGGTACATGGCAGAAGTGAGTTTTGTTGAGCAACTCACAAGAACGGCCTGTGGTTTGGCCATAATCCTGTTTATGTTTATTGCGACATTGTCTCGTTCACCTCGCCTTGAAAGAATGGCGCAACGTGCATTAGCCGTTGTTTCTCTTGTTGCAGCAGCATTGCTCGGGTACCTCGAATATATTGATGGTGTTTTTTATGGAACAACGCGTATGAACACAACTTTGGCCTTGATTTGCGCAGTGGTTGCTGTTGGTGCAAATATAAATATTAAGGGTGAAAATTTATCTCACGGTGCCAATCCACATACTATCAAAAAACTCGGGCATGTTGAACCGCGTCCTGATAGACAGAAAATAGAAGAGGAATAGTAAATCCTTTTCCTCGCAAAAAGAGGCTTGAACTATCAAAAAGGTGAGGGGGCAGATTCGTCTTCGGCGTCCCTTTCAAGTTTCTCAGTGATGAAAGCACGCATGAATTCAGGCAACTCTCCATTGATAAATACCACATCATTTACTTCTTCTAACTGCATCAAATGGTAATACATTTGCATGGCAGTCATTGGAGTTGAGGAACAACCAACACACCCCCCCTCAAGGCTAATCATGATAATTCCATCTTTGGTATCGACAACATTCACGATGCCGTCGTGCTGCTTTAGAATTTCGGCAACAGGGCCAATTTCTTGAAGAATTTTCTCTTTGCTGATGGTCATAGCAATCCCTTGTAGGCCAGCCGATGAGCGCCCCCCCTATCAACGCTCCTTAGGCCAAAGGGCAACATTGACAAGCGTCTTTCTATTCCACAATTCATGCTCAGAGTCCTAATTTTGGATTTACTGATTGAACGCAAGGCATTTGGGCGCTATGGTAATTTGGAAATCCTTCGCCCTTTTTCGGAAAAAGGTGATGTTGAATGTTGGCTTCTCACTCCTCAAATGCAAAATAATCTCAATCAGCAGTCGCCCAATCATGCAGAATTATCCACCTCGGCAAAGACAACTGTGGATATTGCGGAGTCAGCATTCCATTCTATGACAAGTGAGGGTTTTCATCCCTTCACTACACCAGGTAGTAATCTTTCTTCCGTCATAGATGTAGAGGATGTATGTTTTAGAGAGGAGGTTGAAATGAATGGCAATCGAGTTATTTTACAGCGAATGCAAGTGCCACAACCAAGTGAAATGAAAAACTGGTTATTATCTGCAAACGCAAATGCACTAGTATGCGCCGGAAGTCGTTACAATGTTTCAATGTGGGAAGGATGGATGGATGTGGTTGCTGAACTATTACGTAAAGCAGTGGAATTGCGAGTTCCAACTTTAGGTATCTGTTTTGGCCATCAAATATTAGCAAAATCACTAGGCGGTGATGTAAATAGGGCCTTAGAATGTACCGATCTTGTCAGCGAGGTAAACTTGACGGAAATAGGGTTTAGCGACCCACTATTCACAGAACTTCCTATTCCGAGAGGTCTTTTTACTCATCAAGACCATGTAAGGAAATTACCTCCTAACAGTATTTTATTGGCGACAATTGAGCACACAAATAATTGTGCATTTAGAGTTGTGGATTTGAATGGAATAATGCTGCCAGCGTGGGGTTTGCAGTTTCACCCCGAGGCTCAAGATAGTGTAATTTCTCATGCAATAAAAATGTCTGAGTTTAGTAATGAGCAGCAAGAAATATTTTCAGCGCCTCATGATGGCGGTAAAGTTCTCTCAAACTTTGCTAACATTGCAATGGGTCTTCAGTGAGGTTATTGGCATAGATGCATGCGCCTTGGAGGTAGTGTCATGCTTGTTTTGCAGCACTACATTACCCCTCAATAATTGACATTTGATGCATTTTTATGGCGGATTCGCTTAAGAAGGAGTGGTTGGTCGCCGGTTCAACAGGTGTTTACTATGGAAGTACCAATGATAGCAGCAGGTGTCGCAGTCTTCGGATTAATCGTCGCCCTAGTATTGTATAAAAATATTAACAAACAAAAGATTGAAAATGAGACCGTTGCTGATATTTCTCAGCAAATTCAAGATGGCGCAATGGCCTTTTTGAAAGCAGAATACAAGTATATCTCAATATTTGTAGTAATTGTTGGCGGATTATTATTCGTCAATAATGGTATGGAAACTGCTATTGCATTCATCGCAGGAGCAGTTGCAAGCGTTGTTGCAGGCTTTTCAGGAATGCGTGCCGCAACTTCAGCAAATGGGCGCACAGCAATGGCTGCCTCTGAAGGCGGTCAACCTGCAGCATTGATGGTTTCATACAATGGTGGTGCAGTAATGGGTCTTTCCGTAGGTGGACTTGGTCTCCTCGGAATCTCTCTAATGGCGATGTGGCTTGGAACAGGTTCTGATACTGAAACAGGTACTGCCATCCAAAATGTTGCAGGATTTGGAATGGGTGCTTCATCCATTGCATTATTCGCTCGTGTTGGTGGAGGTATTTACACCAAGGCAGCCGATGTTGGGGCTGATTTAGTCGGTAAGGTCGAAGCAGGAATTCCTGAGGACGACCCACGTAACCCCGGTGTTATCGCTGACAATGTTGGTGACAACGTGGGAGATGTTGCCGGAATGGGTGCAGATATCTTTGAATCGTTTGTAGGTTCAATTATTGCTGCAATGGTTATTGCTGACGCTTCTGCTACAATGGATGCAGATTATGTATTATTGCCAATTTTCCTTGGCCTCGTAGGATATGCTGCAAGCCTAGTTGGTGTTGCGAGTATGTATCTACTCAAGGGTGGAGATGCAGCAGCAGCACTTCGTAATACAACTTTCATCGGTGCAATCCTCTTTTGGATTGGCGGCTGGGTTGGGATTGGATATCTCGATCTTGCAACCGGGACAGATCCAATGATAGCAGTAATTATTGGAAGTATAGTTGGGATACTAATTGGCTTGGTGACTGAATACTACACTGGCATTGAACCGGTGATGGGAATTCCAGTAAATGCAATTGATCACATTGGTGAAATGTCCAAGACTGGTCCTGCAACAAATGCAATCGCCGGTTTGTCAGTTGGTATGCGTTCAACTTTTATGCCAATCATTCTTATCGCAATCGGTATCTATGGTGCTAATCATTTCATGGGCGGAGGAGAACTAGGCCTTTATGGAATAGCAATGGCTGCAATGGGAATGCTGGCAACTGTCGGTGTTACGATGACTGTGGACGCATATGGTCCAGTTGTTGACAATGCAGGCGGTATTGCAGAGATGAGTGGCCTAGGAAAGGATGTCCGTGAAATCACCGACGGTCTTGACACCATCGGAAATACAACTGCTGCAATCGGCAAGGGATTCGCAATTGGTAGTGCTGCATTAACTGCACTCGCATTATTCGCTGCTTTCAAGACTTCAGTCGAAAGTAGTCTTTCAGCAGGTGATGTAATGTCTTTG
>JABIHC010000054.1 GCA_018649825.1 Methanobacteriota archaeon | reverse complement strand
CTCTTCAAGTGCCTCTCCAATCTCCTCGGATTCAAGAAGTGCTTGCTTTGCCCATGGGTCATGGAGCAAAATGCTTGCCATTCGCCAAAATGAGCTTGCATCTGCATTTGCAACACTAGCCTTTTGTGAGATGATCCAATCATCAAGAATTTCATCTTTTAATCCAATACCATTACCCAGTGCTTCCAGAAAAGCACTCCAAATCATCAGCAATCTCTCGGCACTCTCTGGTATCAATTCCCCTTCTAATTCTGGCAAAAACTCAATTTCTGCTTGGAGATATAATTTCTTCTCAACCTTTTCCATAGAATCTTCGCAATCTTGGAAATTTGAAAGTTCAAGGGTTGGGGGTTGTGTCAGTTTATCCTTTTC
Organism: Methanobacteriota archaeon; assembly: GCA_018649825.1. Lineage (GTDB taxonomy): Archaea > Thermoplasmatota > Poseidoniia > Poseidoniales > Poseidoniaceae > PSPT01. Next base: position 3,749 of record JABIHC010000054.1, on the reverse strand, counting down.
AAAATCTTCAAGTAATTTTTGCACCGTCGGTTGTGTAGGGTATTTTTCTATATCTAATGGGGGTAATAGAGGTTTAATAATCCGCAATATTCGGAAACGTCGTTGCCCCTGAATTTCAATAAAGTGGTCAAGCCCTTGCTCTTCATGATATGTGATTCGCGCGGTTGTGCCATGCAAATTGGGTCCATCCCAACCGAATATTGGAGCAAATGGGTCGGTCAAGCAAAGTCCAATGGGTTCATTCTGCAATAAACAATCATCTAACATTTGTTTATATCTTGGTTCAAACACTCGCAATTGTTGTTGTTCACCTGGTAACAATACCAGTTCCAAAGGGAAAATGGGAATAATTATTGATTTACTCGCCACTTGACTCATACTAAGGGATGCGTCTTCAACCTATCAATTATGCCCATTAGAAATGCACATTGACCCGTTTTGCGATACGAATTGTGAGAGAGGGGTATTCTCTTTAATACAATCTAAGGCTATGGGATGATGTAGAGTAAAGGGTTGGTTATTGGGGTTGATTGCCGAGTTACTACACTTTTTCCTGAAGGAAACTACTCTGCCTCTTTACCGTTATTCCAAGAGTGCGAAGGCTGAGAATCAATTAATGACATATTATTTGCTTTTAGTCTAACAAGGCGGTGTATCACGAAACTGGTCATCCAAAGTGATGGAAGAGCCAATAATATAGCGAACACCATAAGGTCTTGATTGTAATCATTGAGAATTTTTACCTTAAGTATGCCATCATCATTTGTCTGTGGATTATGCATGACAATAAAATGCCACACCATTGAATCCTCAAGTTCAATTGTAACACTATCGCCCGGAGCAATGGTTGTAGCACCCCCTGCTGATTCAGATAGATCGGTCCAGTTTATCTCTCCATCCTGCATCGCCGAAATACTTCCTTCTAATTGAATCACGATGATTTCCAGATTTCTATCCTCGTCAAGGTTGAAAATTTCGGATGAAAAGCCTTGATTATGATCAAGAGGTTGAATGACTTCAAAAGTAGAATCACCCGGGCCTAATTGGAATGATACTCTTTCATCAATAGACGCTTTTTGCACGTTTATCATACCCAATATTAATGAAAGCAAAACCAAAGCAACAATGCCTTCAATCAATACATGACGAAACACCTTCTTTCTAGTGACGCCCCTAAACATATTTCCATGGTCATTTCGAAGTCGCGGGTGAATGTGATGAATGAACAGAGCACCAATAGCTCCAATTGCCATTCCAAGTGGAATGTCTATGAACCAATGAATTCCAAGATAAAGTATTGTAAAAGCAAAAAGAACGGTATTTGCAACGATAAAAAGATGGTAGGGCCAATGCTTCCAATCTCTAACCCTTTGCCCCTTTGCATGAAAATGCAACCAATTCAATAACAATATTCCAAATGGGATTGCTATGTGCAATGACGGGACTGCATTGTCAAGGGGGTCGTGTGAAGCATAGAATCCGGCATACCACCCATCATGATAGAGGAGGGCTTTCATACCGGGAATCCATGAACTAGTGACTTCAACATTGAAGAATAGATAAAATGGAACTGCAATTGCATAAATCAACAGATAGTTTAGTGTGACTTTATCGGTCAAATCCCTTTCTCCAACATAGGCATAATACACAGTTGTGATATAGATCAAAAACAAATAAATAAATAGATAATGAAAGCTAAGAATTGAAGTTAGAAATTCATTTTCAAATGCCTGCTGAACCCAAAGAGTAAGGTCTCCTTCTACTGAATAAACAACATCTGTCCAATGGCCTGTGTCAATTTTTATCGGTTCATTCAAATAATCTGTAACTGCCTTCCACAGAATTATTGCGGCATATCCTAACAAATGGAAATAATAGCGATTTGCATGAATCATTCCGCCGATTTTGTTGAGGGGGGTCCTCTCCTCTTTATTCCCCAAAGTGAAAACCCAGCAAGTTACTGGGGTTAGAAAAAGAATAATCCCCATCATCACCCAATAGGGGTTGAGCATGAACTTAGGGGCGAGCAATCTTGCTTTGATAGTTGCGCACCATATTGTGTATCGGGATTGATAGGTGATGAGTGAGGTGAATTGGCGGTGAGACGCGAAGTGGTTTACTTGGGGTAATTGATATTCATGGCCTCTGAATAGAATGAGAAGCTTCTGTATCCCCCTTCCCTCCCCACTCCGGAGTTCTTCACTCCGCCAAAAGGCACACGTAAATCTCGATGCAACCAAGTATTTATCCAAATCATGCCGGAATCAATCGCTTCTGCTACTTTTATTCCATTATCAATATCTTCTGTCCAGACAGAGCCAGCCAAACCGTATTCAGTATTATTGGCAATAGCAATTGCCTCTTCTTCACTTGTAAATCGGTGGAGTACAACAACTGGGCCAAAAATTTCTTCGGTAGAACAACGGCTATGAGGCGATAGGTCTGATATTACAGTGGGGCCTAGGAATGCACCTTGGTCAAATGGAGGCTGAAGGTTTGGCCGAGTGCCACCAGTGAGAATTGTCCCTCCCTCCTTTATTGCCAAGTCAATGTAAGCCTCTACTTTTTGACGGTGTGCATTTGAAATTAATGAGCCAAATGAAGTATCCTCATCCATTGGGTCGCCAATTTTAAATGATTCAACTTTTGCAACAAATTTATTGGCAAATTCATCATATATTTCATCAGCAATTAGTATTCTACTGCCACAAAGACACACTTGGCCCTGGTTGAGGAATGCCGCCCTTACCGAACCGGCTACTGCCTTTTCCACATCAGCATCTGCAAGAATGATAGTAGAATTCTTTCCACCCATTTCCAAACTCAATTTCTTGAACATGGGGGCAGAGGTGGCGGCCACATGTCTTCCGGTGGCAGTACCACCGGTGAAGGATATTGCTCCGATTTCAGGATGCTCTAGAATAGCCTGTCCTACTTCTGGGCCGAACCCATGGAGAATATTCACCACTCCAACAGGTAGCCCGACTTCAAGAAGAATCTGTGAGAGAAGGAATGCGGTCATTGGGGTCAACTCACTCGGTTTGGCAATCACACAATTGCCCATGGCTATCGCAGGGGCGATTTTCCAACTTAGAAGGTATAAAGGCAAATTCCATGGAGTAATTAGTCCAACAATTCCTATCGGTTTATCAACAACAATATTTGTTGCATCTTTCATTTCATATATTTCCTTGGGTTTTTCGCGCAAGAGGTTTGCGAAGAAACGGAAATTACTGACCGATCGTGCTGCATCGACATCTCTTGCAAGGGAAATAGGCTTACCGGTATCCTCCGATTCAGCAGCGGCAATCTCGTCAATTTTGCTTTCAAGAGCATCAGCAATTTTGTCTAACCATTCTGCCCGCTCATCAATTGACAATGTTGCCCAAGCGGGTTGTGCAATTTTCGCTACTTTAACTGCAACTGCAACATCGGAGTCGTTTGAGCGCGGGATGGTTGCTATTTTTTGGCCAGTTGCTGGTGAAATATTGTCAATGGTTTCACCACATCCAGCAGGAATCAATACCCCATTCATTAGATTCAATACTTGTTGCATTTTCACCTCTCCTTGTTTGAAATACGCAGTTAATGTCCTCAATATGTCATGTTTGGTAGTTTTTCATAGTTCGACTTTGATTTAAATGAGATGGAGGATTATTCCTTAGGTGAGTAATTAGGTGGGATTCGTATGGCGTGAGGGTCTGAAGCATAGGGTTGCCAATCGTAAGTCCATCGGTCTCTATCGGGGT
>JABIHC010000055.1 GCA_018649825.1 Methanobacteriota archaeon | reverse complement strand
CGTAACAACTGAGGGAAGTGTGCATCCTCCATTTAGCAACCATTGACGTTGTGCTTCTCGGCTTGACTCCCAGCGGAGTATTTCGCGATTACCAAAAGTAGGGACTTGCAAGTTTCTAAAATTCTCAGGACCTAAGTATTCAACCAAAGACCCATGAGGGATGATAATCACATTTCGCTTGCGAAGCCATTCAGCTTGTTCCAACAGTTCCCTATAATCATCAAGCATCAACCATTCATCCGGATCTGCACCCGGAAAAGCCGAATAGAATCTGCGTCGGTTATCTCCAACTGCAATTCCGAGGGTTTTGAAGCCCTCTTGCCTTGCCCCATGGAGTATCTGTAGGGCTGAATGAGAAGCGATGACTCCAATGGTAATGTTGTCCTTATCATACGCGGCCAACCAGCCGGACAACTGCTCCCGTGATATCCCCATTATCACCGGCTTCAATGTTACCTCTATGAACAAATCGGAAGGACGACATGAAAATAAACCAAAAAAGGCCTATTCAAAAAAGCCGAATCGGAAATACTCGCCGAAGTGAAAGTGCTTGGATGAGGTGCAATTGAAGAAATGGTACTTGACAGAGGCATTCAATCCTCATCATCATCCATGAAGGCCTCAAGCGGGTCAACTCCGGACTCAACAGTATCAGATGCAGACGTTTCTGGACCATCGGCCGGTCCCGAAATATCCGCCATGCCCCCAATTGAACCACCTGCGTCACCAATTCGGAACTGGGTGACGAATAAAATATCGGAACCAAAGGTCAAATCACCATTGTATTCGGTAAATTCACCTTTTGCATTGACGATGATTTTGAATTTTGTTGGATCTTTCGTTCTTCTCTTTTTGTGCTTCTTGTAGTGATGAACATATACTTTGTAAATACCATTTGGTGCTCCACCTATGTCCCAAACTACATTTTCAACGGGCTTCTTTGTCTCTGGTTTTACGTTTGCATCAATGTCGAGTTCTCCATTACATTTTGAATGGCGATTTCCTCCATGAAGGCGCTCACCAGAAGGACATACTACATGCAAATCCAAATCATTGTAATTATTCCACATCAAAGAAACGTTGACATCACCTATGCGTCCACCTGCTGCTTCAATACGTGAGCGAAGTTCTCTTTGAGTAGCCGCATCTACCTCTTGGGCTTCAAGAGTTGCGGCTTCTTCTGCCGCTAATGCGTCGATTTCGGCTTGACGCTGAGCTTCCAACTTTGCTAGTTCTTCCTGACGTTCTGCTTCCAAGCGGTCTAACTCTGCTTGACGTTCTGCTTCCAAGCGGTCTAACTCTGCTTGACGCTCAGCATCTTTCTCGGCTTGAATACGCTCTTCTTCCTCAATAATTAGGCGGGCTGCTTCGGCTTCTTTGGCCAATGCTTCTTCCTCTTCCTTACTAATACGTTCTGCTTCCTCAGCAGCGAGGCGGACTGCTTCGGCTTCTTTGGCCAATGCTTCTTCCTCTTCCTTACGAATGCGTTCTGCTTCCTCAGCAACGAGGCGGGCTTTTTCAGCTTCAATAGCAAGTGCTGCTTCCTCTTCCTGACGACGACGCTCTTCTTCTTCCTCGAATTTGCGGCGCTCTTCTGCTTCAGCAGCCAACTTTGCCTCGAGGATTGCTCTGGCTGCTGCTTCCTCTGCTTGTCGGGCTTCACGTTCTTCCTGGGCAACTTTGGCCTGCGCTAATGCTGCTTCGGCTTCAATGCGGGCGAGGCGAACTGCTTCGGCTTCCAATATTCGCCTTTCAGCATCTTCCAAAGCACGATTTCGATTTGCAACAACACTTAGACGCTTCTCAATTTCAACTTTAATTTCACCGAATGCAGGGCCACCGCGGCGGCGATTGCGGAGCGAAGAATCTCTGAGATCTACTTGCCGGCGGTCGGGACGAACAATATCTCCCTTAATGAGTAACATCCAGATCCCATATAAGAAGGATAGGCTCAATAGTCCAATAACCAACCAAGCACTAGTTTCCATCGCCATTAACCCACCCACGGGGTGGTAGTTGTTGATAGTGTCGGTTATTTCACTAATTTGATAAATCTTTCACGCTATCGACTAAATTCATTTTCCAAACTCTCCACATGCCGAAGGGAGTGAGTGCTATTGAGATGCCTAATACAACCCCTGCAATAAGTACAAATACAGGCCAATTTGCTTGTACGGTGAAGAAAAATGCCCATTGAACCATTGCACCAATAAGTATTTTTGTTCCAACAATAGAGAAAATTGCTGCTAAAATTCCACCGATTATTCCTATCGCAATATGTTCTCCTAGCATCATTAATCCGATGCTCTTTATCGGCGCCCCAAGAACTCGGAGTGTTGCTAATTCAGTATCGCGCTCGGCGAGATTCATCAATAAGGTGTTGAAAAGAACTGCTACTGCAAGAATGGTTCCAAGTCCTTCAACTGCCACATAGAATTGTTTCTGCACTTTCATCATAGTCTCAAATGAATTAATGATGTCCTCTTTCACCATAATCCCAAGAGTATTCTCGGCTAAATCTGCTGGAATCTCAACCCCTTCGGGAAGAACAAGTAACACCGATGTGGCTTCAAAATCGAGTATTTCAACAAGATCTGCGCGGTGGAAATAAATTGTACGAGAAATCTCTCCTTGGGTAATTCCAACTATCTCTACATCAACTTCATTCGAGCCAAACTCAAGGGTTTGAATATCTCCCACACCCCAATCAAGGAAATGCGCTGTTCCTTCATCAACCATAACTTGGGTTGTTTGAGAAGAAATTTGAGGGGTGGAGCCCTCCTTCAATACCAATATTTGCATAGCACCATTATCAGTAGTAGAAAACTCATCAATACCCTGGCTAATTATTTGCCTTGAATCGTCCTTAGGATTTGCAGGGAATTGCAATAATAATTCATAATTTACATCATTTCCCTCCGCCCATTGAATGACCTCGTGCTCTCCGCCTGGCGATATGTAGATTTGTGAATCCCATGATTGTCGCTCTTCAAGACCACCGATTACGACCTCATCAATTGACCCCATCATCAATATCATTGAACCGAAAATAAGCATCGATATGCCAACTGCAAAGAAAGTGAAAGCAAGCCGCATTGGTTTGCGCAAACTGGACCGAACCGAAAGGCTCACCGTTGCGGGCATCCATGCAGTTAATCGCTGAATGGTTCGAGAAGAAAGGCGAATCTCACTTTGACCGCGGAATACGTCCAAAGGTTGCATTTGTGCGGCTTGCCAAGCAGGCCTAATGCCTGAAATAAAAACAATTACCATTACAATCCCGATATTTTGCAAAATAAGAGAGGTGGGAATAAAGGTTTCAATAATAGGAACCCCAATGATATCTTCATACATTTCACTCATTGCAGGGGCACCCACGAAATAGCCCAAAATTACTCCAAATAGCGAACCTACTCCACCAATAAATAACGGAGCGATGACATAACCAGGCATTATGGAGCGGCGACGAACACCAAGAGTTCGCAATACCGCGATTTCCTTTGCCTGTGATTGAATCAAGCGTTGTAAACTCAAGAAAATGGTGATCCCGGCAACTAATCCTAGCATTCCGGTAACATAGGGGTATGATTTGATTGCACCTTCTGCATCAGCGCGTAAAAATTCAACTGAATCAACGCCTGAACGATCATATACTTGGATTGCAGAATTGTTGTTTTGGCTGATATTTGATGCAATATGTTCGCTAATTAGACTTAATTGGACTCCCTCAATTGCCGTTGTTGATTGTAAATCATATTCGGGGGTGCCTTCAATATCAATCAATAATAGATTTGCTGACCCAGCAGAGTAATTTGATAAGCGTTCAAGCCCTGACGCATCCATATATCCAGTTACAAAAGTGCCTGCATCAGCCGGCATTAGGACTCCCTCTTGAGCAAAATAAAGATGGTTAGAATGAAAGCCAATACCTACAATAGTATAGTCCATTTTACCAAATCCAGCAGCGATGCTGATAGAATCACCTACCTCAAAACCCATGCCAGATGCTGCATGTTCATCGAGAACTATTTCATTATCAGCAGAAGCCAAACGACCTTCACAGCATTCATCATCGGGTAGCCAAACTCGGTCAACAAGTCCTTCATCAATTCCATGCCAAACTGAAGGGACCAATTTTTCCTCACCAGATGAAGTTTGGTAAAAAGTCAAACCATCTAATTTTAATCGCGGCTCACAAAATTTGAATTGCAAAGATGTATCAGGCCAACTCGTTTCAATGTTAGTACAAAGGGTAGAGGCATTTGCTTCATCCCAAACACCGCTATGCGTCTCAACCCATAAGTCGGGAAGGTTGACTCCTTCTTCAGTATCAGCATAAATCACATCATACAAAGAATTAGCAGTAATGGCATATGAACCGAAAGAAATACCCGAAAATACGCCAATTACTATCATAAAAACTACCGAAAATAGACGAAGTTTTGTTCGCCAAAGGCTTCTGAATAACCTTTTTATTAATAATGCCGACATTTTCACCTCGCTCCTTTCATTGGTCTCCATTCATGCGATTTATTTGGCACTAATTCTCTACAGGATTATCCGACAATATCAAACCGCTATCAAGGCGGACCACACGAGTAGCATATTTGGCCAAGGATTCATCATGAGTCACCATCACTGTTGTAATGTTTTCAGCCTCACATGCTTTCACCAAGACTTCCATTACAGTTTCAGAGGTTTTAGAATCAAGACTGCCGGTTAATTCGTCACCGAGTAATAACTTAGGTTTCTTAGCAATACTTCTCGCTATAGCCACACGTTGCTGCTGCCCACCACTTATTTCAGCGGGAAAGCGGTCAATTTCATTTTCTAGACCGACTAAAATAAGCAATTCCCTTGCTCTTTTTTCATCAATGACGCCGGCGATTTCTTGAATCAATAAGACATTTTCTAGAACGGTTAAATCCTGCAATAAGTTGAAATTCTGGAATACAAAACCGATAGTATCGCGGCGAAATGTGGTCATTTGTTCGGCTGCGTTTCTAGGAACTGGATTTCCTTCAAAAAAATATGTTCCCTCTGTTGGGCTATCGAGTGCCGCTATACAATTTAGCAGAGTGGTTTTTCCCGAGCCAGAGGGCCCTAAAAGAAGCAACCTTTCTCCTGCTTTGACTTGCAAATCAATGCCGTCTAAGGCTTTCACAACACCTGATGCCATCTCATAATGACGCTTTATTCCGGTCATTTCCATCATCACTATTGGCTCACCAGTTGTTGCGATGGAGGTGAAGTATCTATTCTTTCCCTAATAGAATTCACTATTTGCAATTCTTCTCATATAATGCCCCTACCAATAGAGGCAAGTTCAATAAAACTACCCATAAACCACCACCTGTGCGGGAAGCAAAACTGTCTTGGCAACTCTCATCTATTGAGAATACCGAATTTGCACCCCTATTAGAAATCTGTACAATGTTTGAAGTGGTTGCCCATCTTGACATTACTGATGAAGGAATAAAGCAACTCGTCCATCTCCAACTTGCCCCTGGAAAGCAAGTTCTTGACCTCAACACTATTCCTTTTATTCAAATTGAAGGAGCCCTGCCTCCCTATGAACTACCCGCAATTGGTAGCGAAGGGTATGCAGTAATTTGGAATCATCATCTGTTGACTTCTACAATTCGAAATTTTGGTGATATTGCAGTTGTCCCCCCTTACCGCTTTGATTCAGCAGGGCTATCTTTTTCGGTAAGAGGAATGCCTAAAGGGATTAGTGATTTTGTAAAAATAGTAAAGATACTTTTTCCCCCTGATGTCGTCAAGGTAGTTGAATTGGAAAAAGAGGTTTCTGGGCTACAAAAGGTACTCACTGAAAAACAACAGATGATTCTATCCGAAGCAGTAAAGCATGGTTATTATGCTCGGCCACGAGAAATTGGATTGGGTGAATTGGCAGAGAAAATCTCCATTCCACGCTCCAGTTTGAGCGACCTTCTCTCTCGCTTGGAAAGTAATTTGGCAACATGGGCTTTTGAACAATTAGAATAAGGCAACGCCTTGTGGCTCAATCATGCCGAGTGCTGCCGACTTACATGCACAACGACTTAACAAACTCCTGCCAAGGGGTAAGGCGGTATGGATTCCTGTTGACCATGGAGCCTCAGGATATCCCGTAAGTGGCCTTACAAATATGGCAGAACTGTATTCTCAACTAAGCCCAATTGTAGATGCAGTAGTAGCACAAAAAGGAGTGGTATCATATTTTTCAGCCTTCAACGGCACAGAATTAATCGCCCATCTCTCAGTTTCAACCGAACACGGAGGAAGGCGTTCAGCAGACAAAGTACTCGTTGGAACTGTTGCCGAAGCGGTTTCTCGCGGTGCAATAGCAGTCAGTGTACAAATCAACGTAGGCTCACCTTTTGAGGCAGATATGATTGAACGTATGGGTGAAATCTCAACTCAATGTCATGATCTCGGAGTTCCACTACTCGGGATGATGTATGCGCGTGGAGAGAATTTGCAGGTTGAAGGCGACTCAACAAGAGGTGTAGCACACGCAGTTCGTCTCGGCTGGGAGTTAGGGTGTGATGTAATCAAAACTTCATGGACTGGTGACATGAAATCCTTTGAAATAGTCACATCTAGTGTTCCAATACCAGTGCTTATTGCAGGAGGAGGAGATGGTGATGGAAGCAAAGAGAATGTCATTGGCCTACTAAAAATAATAGAGCAGTCTATTCTAGCAGGTGGGGCCGGCGTTTGCATGGGTAGGCAGGTATTTGCCCATCCAAATCCAGCAGGAATTGCAGCAGCAATACAAGCAGTAGTTCATGAGGAAATGAATCCGGTTGAAGCTATGGAATTGATATAATTCAAGGTGTTATTATGGAGATATGGCTTAACTCTAACGACCTGAAAAATGCCACTTCAGGAATTGGAAAACCTGCCAGTTACAGTGGCGAATCACCTCTTAAGTTCCCCTCAGACATTGATTCTATAGATTTGTTTTCGCGAGCAGACAGAGTTATTGGAAGGGACATGTTCTTTAAAAATGGGAAAGTTTTCAATGAGAAGCAGGAACTAATTGGCGCTCATATCATCATAGATGATTCAACCGGTCAAAGTGCTGCCAGAGCACTTCTAGGTAGTGTTGATTGGGTAGTAGTTGAGTGTAAGGATTGGACGATGATTCCCTTTGAGAATATTATTTCCGATGCCCATCACACTCCAACAAAAATAGCAGCAATAATTGAACAGGCAGAAAAAATCCCAGGGGTTGCTTTTGCTTTGGACATTGGAGTGGATGCATTGGTACTAGCAAATGACGATATAGAATTGTGGCATTCGGGTTGTATTGCGAGGGCTCAACGGGCTGAAATGATGGCGATGGCGGAACAACAAATCAATAATTTTGGTGACGGAGAAATTAGTGATCTAAAGAGCCAAACAGATTGTTGCTCTTGTAATGAGGGCAATTCTTCTCCAGCGATCGAACTTGAAATTGTGAAAATTGAATCCATCGAAACCGGCCATGTTGGCGAAAGAATATGCATTGATTTCATTGGCCTTCTCAATATAGGAGAGGGGGTAATTACGGGTTCTTCATCGAAAATGATGGGACTAATTCATGGAGAGACGATTGAGAGTGAGTTTGTCCCTACTCGCCCCTTTAGAGTAAATGCAGGGCCTGTGCACGCCTATATTTTAATGGCTGATGGCAAAACAAAATATCTAAGTGAACTCAAGTCAGGTGACTCTCTCAAAGTGATAGATTTTCACGGAAATACCCGAGAACTAACTGTTGGCAGAATAAAAATTGAAACGCGCCCATTAATATTATTCAGACTTCTCCATCAAAACACCTTTAGGAGTACTATGTTTGTCCAACAAGCGGAGACAGTCAGACTTGTTCGCCCCAACGGCATTCCACTTTCTGCTACCGAGGTAAATATTGGTGACAAAATACTCGCAAAAGTAGAAACAGTGGGAAGACATGTAGGGACGATAATTCAATCAACAGTTGACGAGAGGTAATCATATGGCAATATTGGGAAAGGGGACTGCACACGGTGCCTGTAGCCTACTCCACGCTGCTGGTTTGCAAATGGGTGCAAGCCTTGCACTAGACCTTCCTGTGACCGTTCGACTGCGCGACAACCCCTCACAGAATGAAGTTGAAGACCCTGATGAACTGCTTCCTGCTGTGATAAGTGCTTGGCAGGAATTTGGCCACCCCCTCCCTAAGGGTGACCTACATTGGATGGTGAGGTCAAAGGTCCCACCACGACAGGGTTTGAAATCTAGTGCCGCTATTGCGGTAGCGGCTATTCGCGCCTTAGCCGATGCAACTGATATTGATTTGGAAATCACACAAATTATCGACATGGCCGTTATGGCTCAGCGAACAAGTGGCGTCAGTATTACTGGCAGTGCTGATGATGCTTGGGCTACTGCAACAGAGGGATGGAAATTAGTTGACCCAAATGTCCCCGCAGCTGAAGGAGTTCTCCTCGAAGGACCTGGCCCTATTTCGGAGGAATGGTATGTGCTGATATTATTGCGCGAGGAACGAAAGGAACGACCAGATGCAGATTCATTTGCTTGGCATCAACATGGATTCCAACAAGCCCTAAATGCCCTGCAAGTCGGAAATGAACTGGTTTGTCTAACTTGTAATGGACGAGCAATGGCTGGTGTGCTGAACGACCATATTGGACGCAGACTAACCAATGATGCTTTTGTCAATGGAGGACGGGCTGCCGGAATAACAGGGTCAGGTAATGCAATTGTAATTTTTTCACCAAGCGTCTCAGAACCAATTTACACCCGAATAAGGGGCTGGTATGAATCAAGAGCAAAGGATTGTGAATTAATAGAAACTAAAGTACTGAATCCGCAACCCGCAGAAGAAAGTGATGATAACGAATAACGAGAGTGCCAAACTTTCTCATTTGCTCTGCCACTCTTTCTCATCAACGGTGGGTGTCGCTTTCCTACTGAATGAGGCTATCTTGCCTTAAATCAAGGATTCTTGAAACTTCAAGTAATGCTTGAGAAATCAATTCTCCATCAATAAGAAAATGAATGACACTTTTACTCCTCAATACACTATGCAATGTCAACTCAACACCGGCTAAAGCATGTGAAACCTGTTCAACCAAATCACCGCAATCATCACTAATTCCAGCGCCTACAAGCGACAGCACTCCACTCAAATGTCCCATTTTTAGTTCAACCTCAGTTGTTTGGTGAAGACAACTAAAGGCTACTGCCGCATCATTGTCAGACACGATTAATTCAATTCGGTCACTTGTACTTTGAATTGACCAAGGACTGACGCCTGCATCAATTAGTTGACTTAGAGCATTTCTAGCAATACTAGAGGTATTACTCTCATTACCACATTCAATCACCAACATACGAACCGACTCTTGACTAGCAATGGCTTGGACAGAAGGGGGACTCAGATGTAAATCTGGACCGACTATCGTGCCTTCACTTTCGGTTTTTAAACTCGTTAGTATTACTGGAATCCCTAACTCCTCTACTGGTTTTAGGCAAGTTGGATGAAGAATTGTCGTACCGAGATTGGCTAATGCATTGGCTTCAGAATATCCAAGATAAGGGACTCTTTTTCCACCAATTCCCCAACGCGGATTTATCGTTAGAATGCCTTCTACATCTTTCCAAAGAACAAGTTGATCTGCTTGAAGTAAATAGGCTAATGAAGAAGCCGTAACATCGCTACCACCTCTATCCAACACCCTAATGACTCCCTCTTCATCTACTCCATACCACCCTGTTACAATAGGAATATGATTGTCAAAAAGAAGGGTACGATTCATTTTTTTTGCTGAAACTTGTAAGTCAATGCTTCTTTCATTGACCTTTGTGTCGATAATTAGACGTAAATCCTCTGCATTAACAGGTCTTGCATCCAAGCCTTTCACACATAATTCAGAGGCAACAACAAGGGCCGATAATTGCTCACCATATGCTAAAATACGGTGTTCAATCGCGGCACCAGCACTTTCACTCTCCAACTTTTGTAAATCATTTGCTAACAATACCATTATTTCTTCAAAACGATTAGTGAAATCTCCATCTTCAAGGCTTGGCGACATTACTAGATGCCGTTGGCGAATTTCATCAGCAATGCCTTCTCGCTGCGAGGGGATTTCAATGGCCCTCAAAAGGCGGTCTGTCACTCCCCACAGAGCACTAATGACAACTACAGGTTTTGCTGAAATATTACACAAGCGGTGATAAATACTCGCCAAATCATCAGAAGTTTTTAAACAAGAACCGCCAAATTTATGCACTTCAACGTTCACTAATCCACCCCCCTCTCTTTGCCAAATCACATAGAACAATAGTTGCAACTGCTTTGACTACAGATACCGCACGCGGGGCAATGACTGGGTCATGCCTTCCTTCCACTTGCAAGGTAGTTAGTTCGCCGCTAGAAAGGTCAAGGGTTTGTTGAGGAATATTGATGCTACTTGGAGGTTTGAAAGTGATTTTTGCATTCAGAGGCGAACCCGTAGCAAACCCGCCCAATGCACCATCTGCTGAATCCAAATTCTGCCGTGGACCTTGTGAAGTTTTTTCCCAAGATGAATTGTGTTCACTCCCACTCATTGTGGCGACATTGCATCCGAGACCAAATTCAACTGCGCGGGCAGCAGGTATTGCCATTAAGCCACGAGCTAATGCTGGCTCTACTCCATCAAACCAAGGCTCACCTAATCCCATGGGAAGACCAGACACAGAGAGTTCAACAGAACTTCCAAGAGAATTTCCTTCTTGGCTTGCATTATTTACCAATTCTACCATTTGTTCATACACTTTTTCATCATGGCAACGGAAGGAATCCCATTCTTTTTTTCCAACAAGATTTTTATTGAAGCATTTTGTAAGAGGTTCTGCATTTACCTCACCAATACTTGCGGTATGGGCACTGATGTTCCACTCAAGTGTCTGCAAGAGTGGGTGGCAAATTGCTGCAGCCGCGACTAAACCGGCAGTTAGTCGAGCCGATGAACTGCCACCACCGTTTAAATCAGCATTACCTTCACTGCGAGTCATCATTGGAAGATCTGCATGACCTGGACGAGGGATATCGGGGAGAAAACTATAGTCGGTTGAGCGAGAGTCATTATTACGAATTAGAAGCATTATTGGCCAGCCGGTGGTTTTCCCTTCATTTACCCCTGATAGTATTTCCACAAAGTCGGGTTCACTGCGCTTTGAGGCATATTTGCCTCCGGTTTTTCGCTCATCCATTGCCAGTTGAATTTGTTCTCGGTCAACTTCAATTCCAGGAGGGATACCTTCAACTAAGGCACCTACAGAAGGGCCATGGCTTTCGCCAAAAAGAGTGACACGAAGTTGCTCGCCCAGCGACATACGCATGCATTACACCTCCCAGCAATCAGGGTGCAGGCTTGTCCCTTCTCAAGATTTGCCTTCAATAGTCTAGGTCAGGTTAAGCAGAATTTTATTGTAAGAAGGGAAATCTGAGTTGGTGGTAACGAAGTGAAGGCGAGGGATACCAAAAAAAATCTTAATCGATGCATCATAGATGCAAGTAGTGAAAAGATGAGAATCAATCTTTATTTTCACGGTACTTCTGGATACGCATAGGAATGTTTGCAGCAAATACACCACCGACAATCAAGAATACAATTAGAGAGCCCAATGCAACTCCGTAAACAGAAATAAGTTCTACACTTTGTTCCATTCGCAAAGCACTTACTTCTGAGAAAGGTCGGATAAATAGTGGAAGTATCGTATTGGCAGAAAGAACGACGAATGCAAGAGTTCCTGCAATTAGTGGGTTTACCAATAGACTTCGATGATATTTACCTACCACTTTCTTGACATTCATAACATATACCTCATTAGTACGAATACTGGTATCAAGCATTGAGAAGCGGATTACTCCATTAGTTAACTCAAAATACATTATCAAAATAACTGCATACAATACGACTAATATTGTTAGCATCAATGGATTGTCATCAAAACCAAACCAATCATTTGAAAGACTGACTTTTGAACTTGCAAAGCGAAGTGCAGAGAGAATAAATAGTAAATATGAACTGAGCATAAAGCGTGGATCACGATTGAAAGTTCCCCAAAAACCAGTTGCTACTGCTGCAATAACAACTAGGGTTTGAATCAAGGTTGCAACTCCTACACTGTTAGAAACCCAAAACCAAATGGTTCCCTGAGGAGGAGATACAATCCAAGTAAGCATTCCCAAAGCCACTAACAAGGCATAGGCTGCTAATTGCAAAGTTTGTACCATTTTATCTGCAGGTAAGAACTTCAGTTTGGGTACAAGAGGTCCGCCGAGAAGGCTTTCGATAAATGATGGAATTTGAATTTCGGGAATTGCATCAGTAGGTATTTCAGAACCTCCGCCAACACGACCAGCCAATTTCTTACGACTTGGTGCTGCTGCACGAACCGTCTTACCATCGTATAGATGAGAGGTGTCGCCGGATTTTGATCCGGTTGCGGCGGGGTTTCGGGGTCCCTTTCTTGCTGGAGCTGCCATTTTTTTTCCTCCTCCTTAAAATCCTCTTGCTCCGGCAAGCGCTGTTGAAAGTAGCATATCCGACTCCCAATCCATAATATTGACGCCAAGACTCCGCAATTCACCAATTAGAATGTCTCGTTCGGTCTTGAGTACATCAAAACCAGTTCGGTTTAAGCGGCGTGCATCAAATTCAAAGTCAAGGCTTGAAGGAGATAGAACTGTGACGTCGAAGTCACGCGCACGGAAATCCCGTAGTGCGCTTACGATAGTTGGGTCATCCTCAAGATTGGACATTACAATAATTGGACTACCCTTGTTGATGTGTGGCAATATTCGATTTACTACTACCTGGAGAGGAATGTTTCCCCTTGCGCTTGCGCCAGCAAGTTTGGTCAGTAAAACATAGAGTTGTTTCTTTCCAGTATCACGGTCAACACTTACGACTTCATCGCCATAGACAATTAGCCCAACAGAGTCGCGACGAGATAAGAAGAACCTTGCAAGACTTGCTGCTGCACGAGTGGAATATACCAATGCATTACGGCTAACTGGGCCAGTTTCACTTACTGCGCGTCCATCAACGATTAGGATGATATCACTAACCGCATCTCTCTCGCGTTCGTTTACCATTAACTTACCACTACGTGCATATGCACTCCAATTAATTGAACGGAATGAATCACCATCAAAGTATTCTCTCAAACTGTAGAACTCACTTCCAGGTCCTGGTTGACGGATATTTACCGCACCAGTGAATATTTTTGGCACCTTGCTCTTTACGAAGGTATCGCTTAGATCTTCCATCTTAGGGAATACCAAGAAGTCGCTGTAGACCTGTAATTCTTTTTCCTTGTGGAATAAACCAAATGGATCTTGAATACGAACCGTTACTGGACCTATACTGTAGAATCCTCGAAGAGGGCACTCAACAGTGTATTCAATCATGGTTTCTCGGCGTGGGCCTAGTTCCATGAGGATATAATTGGCACCTTCTTTGATTCGCATTACTTCAGGAACTCGGTCGCGAACTTCCAAGATCTTTGCAAGGGAACTTTGATTTTGCATTCGCAGAGTACAGGATACTTCTCCATCTTCAAACACTCTTGCAGCGGATAATTTACGCATTGCTGAGACATTGGATAGGCTAACGCCCTCCTCACCTTCCCATTCATCAGCACGGCGGCCAGAACTCGCTACATCGGCGTGATTTGTGAATAAAGCAGCATAGGTTAAGAACACGAAGATAACTACCGCAATGGTCACCAATTGGCTATTTCTCAAGGTTAGCCCCAAGAGGTAAAGGGCTATCGCAAGACTTCCTAGCATTGACGATTTACGGCTCCACATGTTTTCAACACACCTTCCTTATCTAACAGGTATTGAACCTGCTTCAAACGGTTGGGACCGGTACTTCACGGAGAATCGTTTGAATAACTTCTTCAGCCTCTAAGCCCTTGATTTGATGTTCAGGCTTTAGAATGATACGGTGGGCAAGAGCCAAAGCGGCAATTGTCTTGATATCATCAGGTGTTACGAAGTCGCGACCACGCAAAGCAGCGGCTGCACGTCCTGTCTTTAGGAGTGCTTGCGAACCACGAGGAGAGGCTCCAACGAGAACACGAGGATCTTCACGGGTTCGAGTTACCACTTCAACCATGTACATACGCAGAGCAGGGTCAACATAAACGTCTTCACAGGCTTGCTGCATTGCAATAACACGTTGAGGGTCGGTAATAACTTCTACATCAACTGCGTCCTTTCGGCGAGAAATACGTCGTGCAAGAATTTCATCTTCATCAGCACGGTCTGGGTATCCAACACTCATCTTGAACATGAAACGGTCAAGTTGCGCTTCAGGCAGAGGATATGTACCCTCTTGTTCAACTGGGTTCTGTGTAGCCATAACGAGGAACGGGGCTGGTAACTTGTGAGTAACAGTACCAATAGTAACCTGCTTTTCTTGCATAGCCTCAAGCAGAGCAGCCTGAGTCTTTGGTGGAGCACGGTTAATCTCGTCCGCTAGTAGAAGGTTACAGAACAGAGGTCCTGGTTTGAAAGTGAATTCTCCCTTCTTTGCATCATAGATGTTCGTTCCAGTAATATCTGCAGGTAGCAAATCCGGAGTAAACTGAACACGCTTGAAGTCACAACCTAATGCATCAGCAAAGGTATTGGTCATCAAAGTCTTAGCAAGTCCAGGATAATCTTCGAAGAGAAGGTTACCATCACTGAGAATGTTAATTAAAACATTGTCAATAACGTGGGCTTTACCAATAATTACTTTCTGTACTTCAGCACTAATCGCTTGGGATATAGCACCGACAGCGGCTAAGCGATCTCGTACTTCAGGTGTACTTTGGTGTCTCGGTTGGGCAGGCACAGCGGGCGCTGGTGCGGCATAGGCAGCTGGTGCAGCCGGCATTGGAGCCGGTGCTGGGGCTGCTGGGGCCGGTACTGCCGCTGGCATAGGAGCCGGCGGAGCAGCAGGGGCTGCGGGGGCATGTGGGGGGGCGGGCGGTTGCATTTTATTTCCTCCTTATTTTTTCATTTCTTTCCCCAACGACGAATCAAAAGCATGAACTCTTGGAGTTCCTTATCTTCGTAGTTGCGGTTCTGGCTTTGAGCCAGTTCCACTAACCGAGGGTCACGAATCATCGTAAGGACCTCGGCTGGAGTTTTGAGTACCATCTGGTCGCGAGTTAAATCGTAGAACAAACGAACTTTGTTCAACAATGCATCACGAACCCTTTGCTGGTATTTGCTTGGATCGACTTTAATTGGTCGTTCACGGAATCGGGTCAAGTCAAAAACATGACGCCAATTTTCCTTTTCGGGAACGACCATTATAGCAATGGAAAGAAGTGCGAGCATATTGAGAACAATTAGCCATTTTAACCAAGCATCGCTTGTTAGTAGTACAATTGCACCCATTGCTTCGGTGAATGGAGATGTTAATACTCCTGTTACGTGACGGCTTTCATCAAAAACAACATAGAATTGCTCGCGGTGCCGAGTAACGGTATTGGAAATTTCATCGTTATCATGTTCCATCATGTCAACCAATAGAGCGGAAAAGAATGCGCTATTGCCCTTCCATGAAGTATCAGTGCCTGGATTTAGGCCATCATCACCGCCATTCCAGCATGCGTGGTCAGAATAATAGTCTGAATTGCAGAAACTTGGGTGCCCTGTGCGCTCTGCAGTATCTTTATCCCAAAGGAAGTTAGCAAGGGCATCATCATTTGCAACAAAAACAATACTCCCGGTTACTGAAACTTTATCCTCGCGGTCTCCTCTAACTTTGTCAACTACCTCAATACCGGGGTAATCAATTCGTACAATTAGACCGGTTTCGCCTTCACCGAGACGAGTATTCTTTGGGTCGTTTACATCTTTGTTATCTTGATTGTCGAGGAATGCTGCGGTGGATGCGTGAGCCAGATACATAGCATTTCGTGATTGTTCGGGATTCACCGGGTCATCTTCTTGAAGCACTTGTAATGCTGTTGCTTGACGGAATAAGACCGGAGAACGGCAATCGCTAATACTGTTCTGAGAAAGCATTTCATCATTGCATCCCATTGACCTTGGGCCGTCGCCCATTTCACGCACATCTCGGTCAATACTTGCAAGGGCCCAGACATTGCGCATGTCGGATGGAGTTTTTGTGGTCGGGTCATTCTGCACATGAGTTTCATAATAGCGCAAACTGTCCATCATTGGAACAGGGAAGTATTTGACGCCAAACTTGTCAGCGACTCGTTGTGCATTGTCAGAATCTGAAGCAATAATTACCTTACCACCAGATACTGTAACGAAATCATGAATCGCAGTAGCTTCGGCTTCATCAAAGGGCTTCTCCGGCGACAATACTAGCAGCATTGTGCGGTGAGGCTCCCTCCAGTCATTGACTAACATTGGAGTGGACATTGTGTTAGCAACAGTATATCCCATGCCATCTTCACCGATATCGTCGGACATGATATTGACTTGCTGCAATTGGTAATCACCATCTGCATCGGTTACATATGCACTGTATACAGACTCTTTTCCTGAACTAACAAAGAAAATCATTATCGCTGAAAGGAGCAAGGTAACAACGAAACCAGTGAATAACCAAGTCTCCAAGGAGATGGGTTTCTTCTCTACTTCTACCATAATATTAACTCCAGAACCACGTAACGAATACCCTAAGTATCCCTTCCGACATTCACACCATTGATATATATTCCCCGATAATGCACAGAGTGAAAATTTGATTATTTGACTACAATATGCGCTAATATCAGTAATACTCGCCGGAATAAGACCGAATATTACCACAATGGTGTAATTATCAACTGCTGTTACAACTGCAAACGGAAAGGCGAAAGTATTCACTCATCTCTACGAATTATTATTGCAACAATTGCAATTAATGCCGTCGTTGCGAACAAACTTGTTGCCGGCATTGATTCCTTAATTAATGAGCCATCCTCTCCATTATCATCTACCCCACCATTTGAGGATGAATCATCATCGTCTCCCCCATCATCCGAATTTGAATTAACCGCCTCAATATCAACAAATTGGGTTGTGATTGAGGTGCCGCCGCCACCTTCAGAAACTATTGCAAGTTCAATAGTACATTCTTTACTTGGATGACTTGAAGCAGGAGATATAGAAACCTCGACAGAAACTGTATTGATTTGGTCACCATCGTGAACTGAATTTACAACTGTATTCTCAACTTCGCTCAAGCCATCCAATGATAATTGCGGGCAGCCTTGGGCCACTATTGTGGGTGAAACCACTTTATCCCTCATATTTCCATTATTTGTAAGTACGACTTCCATCATTGCAGTGGTGCCAGCAGAAACGGGGAAGCCCAAGTAAATTAACTCAACATCCAAATCAGCAATACGAGGTATCTCAAAATCGCCCTCAATCACCTTGGCATCAAGAGTCACATCAGATCCATCAATAGGGCTTGCACGAGTGGCGGTAATGCGCACATTACCAGTTGTATTAGCGAGGTGCTCAATCACCGTTACATTTGTAATTGTTACTTCAAATGTTTTATTTGATTGAGCGGCGATATTTATTGACTCGGAAATATCAAGGTCGGCATCTAAATCAGCCTCCCAAGCAATGTTTAGGTCTATTGGGAGTGGGTCTTGATTATCAACCCAAAACTCAATCATTACTTCACCATCGGTATTCATTAGCCAAGTAATGTCTTCAAAATCCTCATCCCAACCTATGTCCCAACCTGGCTGAGGAGCATCCTGAGCAAGAGCACTGATTGAAGAAAGTGAAAGAACCATGAAAGATACGATAATAAGGACGCTTTTTCGCATTATTTTTCCCTCCAATAGGTCATTCTAGTTGGCTCAATACGCGCTTTGTAAGCACCTTCGCCATCTTCCTTCTATACGCCGGGGCGAGGTAGGTGTTTTTCACAGGTTTGATGCTTTGCCTAACCAATTCTGCAACTTCAAGGATGCTTGTTTGGCCCTGCCAACCCTGTTGCAGAACCTTAGCAACTGCCTCGCTATGCAACTTTGGGATTGATTCCAATGCAGTACTTGCAACACGTAAATCAATTAATTCGCCGGCCGAATTTTTCTTCCAAGCAGCAGCGATGCCGACTTCAGGAAAATCCCAAGATTCACGCACTGATAATTTGAGATAATCTCCTTCCCACTGTTCAACATCTTCAGGTAAAGAAACATGGGTTACTAACTCCCCTTGTTGTAAGATATTGCGGGTCATCCCATCCAATTGGAAGAATTCGGAAAGCAACATTGAACGCTGACCCTGTGGGCCTGCCAAATGAATAGATGCACCAAGGACCATAAGGGTTGGAGCGATATCTGCTTGATATGTAGCAACACACAACTCATTTTGGTTGGGGATTACGCGGCAATCTGCGCCAGTGCCACAATCGCACTTGTGGCACCAATCAATACTTGAACGCCAATCTTCACTTTGATTGAACCAATAGCAGCGCGTGTCAAGGCAAATATTGCCACCAAGGGTGGCGTTATTTCGAATTAAAATACTGGCAACTTTGCCTGCTGCTTTAGCTATAATTGGGTGAACCGAGGATATTGTGGCATCGGTGTGAAAGAGAGTATCAGAGGCATCAGCAACAAGAGAAGATAGTCGTGCCATCGCCCCTATGCGGTGCATAGAAACTTCGCCTAAACCAGCAACTGATGAAAGTGAAATAACATCCCCCTTTGGATTTAGGCGCCATTTGTAATTAGGGAGCAAATCGGTTCCACCGGCTATCCAATCGCTTGAGCGCCCCTCACTAGCAAGTTTTTGTGAAATATCAATCGCTTCCTCAACTGTTGTAGGAAAATGGAGATTGAATGGTGGAGTTCGCATGTTATTCAACCCCTCTATGCCTGCGTTCTACATGTTTCCACGCACTACCGGCTGGTCGAGGCGAAGCCATGTATTCCTCACTTGGAAGCACTGAAATCACCCATCCATCCATCTGTTCTTCAGGGGCAATTTCAGGCTTTAATCCGAATATTGCGCCATTGTGATATGGCGCCCTATTGACATCTAATTTTCTTGCCAAATCCCGCTCGGCATGAGCGGCAGCCCGAGCGAGCAAATCATCGTGTAGTGGTGAGGTTTGAAGGGTGGGGTTTGGCAACTCAAGAGGGGAATCAATACCTAATTTCTTGACCTTTTTCTCAATCCTCTTATACATTCTATCTGGAGTAATTGGCAATTCGTCAACCCTAATTCCAATCGCATCGTAAACCGCGTTTACAACTGCAGGCAGTATGGGGAGAAGTGGACCTTCACCGGCCTCTTTAGCCCCAAATGGACCCTCTGGGTCATTGGATTCAACGATAATCGGAGTAACCTTCGGCATCTCGTGAATAGAGGGTATTTTGTATTCTAAGAAACTAGGATTTTGCAAGTGTCCGGTCCTTCCATATACCATTTCCTCAGACAATACCTGTCCCATACCCATGTGGCAAGAACCGATAATTTGCCCTTCTACAGCAAGTGGGTTTAGTGCCCTTCCGCAATCATGGGCAGCCCATGCTTCAATCACCTTTGTTTGACCTGTTTCAGCATCAACCTCTACTTCAGCGACATAGGCTGAAAATGAGTATGCAGGCGCAAGGCCGGCTGCTGCGCCTTTGTGAGTGGAGCCCATTGGCGGAGTACGATATGCTCCCGAAGATACCAAAGCACCTCTTTCTTCTTGCGCTTTGTGTAATGCTTCAAGGTATGAAACTCCAACTGCTGGGTCCTTCTTATCGTAGATTCTGCGGTCACCAATAACCAATCGCTTAGGATCAGCTCCAGTAATATCTGCAGTTGCTGCAAGCAATTCCTCTCGAATTTTCATTGCAGCAGAAATCGCCGCATTAGCATTCATAAAAGTGACTCGGCTACTGTAAGAGCCGAGATCAACTGGAGATGTATCGGAATCTCGACTTTTTACTCGAATCATCTCCAAGGGCAAGCCCAATACTTCAGCAACACTTTGCCCAACTACGGTGTCTGAACCCTGTCCAATATCAGCGGCTCCAGTGTGGACAGTAACGCCACCATCCATGTCAATTTTGAGATGTACAGTAGCATGAGGGAACTTATTTGGGTCCCAGTGAATAGGTAGCCCACTTCCTGAAATGAAGAAACCACAACCAATTCCAATCCCTCTGCCGAGTGGCATTTTTCGGAATTTCTCATCCCATCCACTTGCTTCGCGGACTCTCTCAAGACATTCGCGCATACCTATACTGGTAACTCTAAAACCGGTGATTGTTGTTGAGTTGGGGGGGAGAAGGTTGGCTAGGCGGAAGGTGATAGGGTCAACCCCCAATTGCTCACAAACGTCGTCGATTGCCGATTCAACTGCACACCTGCTATTTACCGCTCCGTGTCCGCGCATTGCTCCTGATGCAGGTTTGTTAGTCCATACCCGCGCACCAGTGTAGTGAAATGAACCA
The DNA here is from genome assembly GCA_018649825.1 of Methanobacteriota archaeon. GTDB lineage: Archaea > Thermoplasmatota > Poseidoniia > Poseidoniales > Poseidoniaceae > PSPT01. Next base: position 3,758 of record JABIHC010000055.1, on the reverse strand, counting down.
ATTTCATATGGTGCGGTATGCAATACTCCATTGTAGTAAGTGGTGACGTGCCCGAAAGAAGCAAAACTTCCACCATCAATTAGTGCATCGGTTTCAATTCCACAAATACGGCCGCTTGTATCAGCATGCACCACCATTTCCAATTTAGAAGGATGTCTGCCGCGATTTGTCCAAAATACCTCCTCTCGATCAAAAGTAATTCTTACCGGTTTTCCGGTTTGACGGGCCATTATTGCAGCGCACATTTCGTGCGGGAAGGGGTCGGACTTACCACCAAAACCTCCACCGACAAAGGTTCGATGAACATTGATTTGGTGCATTGGTATTTCTAATACATCAGCCAATGAACGATGTACATAATGAGGGACTTGCTGAGGCGTATATAGGGTAAGACGGCCGGATGGGTCCCAGTGTGCAACCGCAGCATGAGGTTCGGTAAACCCGTGATTGATTCCAGCGAAGGACCACTTTACTGAGGACGAGGCCGCAGAATCTTTTACTCCTGCAATATTTCCGAACTCTTGGAATACTCGCTTTTGGATATTGGCCTCGCCAATGTGGTACTTTCCGCGGTCATGGATTGGATTATCAGAATCTTCAATTGCTTTTTTCATATCATGAACTGGCTCAAGAATTTCATAATCTACTTTAATCAATTGTAGGGCTTGTAATGCGGTTGCTTCATCGATTGCTGCGACACTAGCAACAAGGTCGCCAACATGGCGAACTTTTTCAACTGCCAAAGCGTGTTCATCCTTAGTCACGGGCAATACACCAAACGCATTGGTATGATTCTTCCCCGTAAGGACACATACAACGCCACTCAAAGCCTCAGCAGCACTAGTATCTATACTTCGAATCTTAGCGTAATGATGCGGCGAGCGAAGGATTTTACCAATTAATTCGCCGCGCAAACGGACATCATCGCCATAATGAGCCTGACCGGTAACCTTCCATTGAGAATCAATAAGTGGAGTTCTGCGGCCAATACTACTGCTGGTAAGAAGATGGTCGTGGCGATTTAAGCCACGCGGTTGAGGACGATCTCCGCCTTCGCTTTGAGGAATATAAGATAAATCACGTAAATCGCTAAATTGTTTACTGCCACCACTACCGGGTTTTCGGAAAGGAAGTTTTCCGGGTTGTTGACGATAACCTTTCATTTGCTCGTCATCTTCGCCCATGAAATCACCTCCTATTCTTCACCGATTATGCCGTATGTCCGCCTTCATTTTCACCACTGAAACCTGGATGGGGGTCTGCTTTTGCGGTTGTTGAATCAACTGATTCAGCATCAGTGCGCATTAACTCAGCAGCGGCTTGAATTGAGTCAACAATCGGTTGATATCCTGTGCAACGGCATAAATTTCCTTCAATTGCACTCTTTATTTCTGCATCGGTAGGCGAGTTATTTTTTTCGAGTAATGCTGAAGAAACTAGCAAAAATCCAGGAGTACAGAACCCACATTGACTACCTCCGTGTTTAGCAAACATATCTTGAATTGGATGTAAGTGATGGCCATCGGCCAACCCTTCAACTGTGGTTATTTCCTTTCCGCTAACTTCACCTGCAAGAGTGAGGCACGATAACTTTGGCTCGCCATCAACGAGGACTGTACAACACCCGCAAGTACCCATGTCACAACCTCTCTTTACCCCAAGTGCTCCCACTTCATCGCGAATAACATCGAGGAGGATTGCATTGGATTCAATATGGCATTCAATATTTTGCCCGTTGACTAGTGCAGACCAAGAAACTTCAGGTGCTGTCGGAATCATTGAGATGCGCTCTTGCCCGACCATTGCCTCACCTATACCTTCGTGGCCTTCGCCCTTCTTGATGCTTCGCCCAATAACCTCCATTATTTTTTGCCGATTGGCGCCAAAAAAATCACCTTCAATGCAAAAAAAACGATAGAATTGACCCCTTTGGCTCATGGGCAGTTAAGCGTCAGTTTCTTCAAAGATAAGCGAGACGGGGCAAATGGCCCTAAGGGCCAGTATGTGATAATATGCGAGCAAATTCAGCGATATGTGTCTTATTGACAATAGTATTCATGCTTCCAGCAGCACTTTCTTTCGTGCCACTGCAGGCCCAAGCAGCAGAAGTCACAGAAGAATGGTGGCACGAGACAACCGTTGACCGCAATGGCGATGGAATCGGAGACATGGTGGAGGTGGCCCTCAATACACCCGGATGGGTTGATGAGGAAGGAAGACTTAGCGTGATTGTTGATTTTGACCATACTCCAACAAGTGAAGATTCTCTCATGTTAGCAACAAGTGTCGGATTTCAGCAACAATGGGAATTACCTCTTATTGATGCCCTTGCAGGCACAATTCCTACAGATGAAATCTCAACTGCATCTCGTCTTTCAGGAGTTGTGATGATTGAATTAGACGGAATACTTGAAATTGCAATGGATAGTGTTGTCGAAGTTCATGGCGTTGATATTGTTTGGCAAGAAACTGGCTATACCGGCGCAGGTTCAACAGTTGCAATAATTGATACCGGAATTGATGGAGCACATGTGGGCCTTGATGATTTGGATGATGATAATAGTACAAACGATCCAAAGGTCATTGCTTTCTACGATGCAGTAAATGCACCCGGTTCAACAAATGGAACTGAAGTATTCCCCTATGATGACCAAGGGCATGGTAGCCATTGTGCAGGAATAACCGCTGGAACTGGCGCCCCCGATTATGATTTCGTGGGAGTTGCACCTCAAGCGAACCTCGTTGGAGTAAAGGTATTGAATAGCGAAGGAAGTGGTTCTTTCGCAACCGTCATGGCAGGTATGCAATGGACAGTTGACCACCGCTATGAATTCAATATTAGAGCCGCAAGTATGAGCCTTGGAGGACCAGGAGCAATTGAATGGACTTCTTCAGAAGAAGACAGTGTTAACCGAATGGGTAATGAGATGATGCGAGCAGGAGTTGCTCTTTTCATCGCCGCAGGTAATAGTGCAGTTTCTGCACAAATCGGAACCCCCGGCAGTGCAGAAGATGTAATCACCGTTGGAGCACTTGACAAAGATACTAAAATTGCAGTCTATTCCAGCCAAGGGCCAACCGAAGAAGGAAGGATCAAGCCAAATATTGCCTTTGTCGGCTCAAGTGTAATGTCTGTCGCATATAATTCAGGAGACCAATACACCTCAATGAGTGGAACAAGCATGGCAACCCCTGGGGCTGCAGGGCTTGGAGCCTTAATGTTGCAAGCAAATCCCGATTTGAGTTCTTTTGACATGCGCAATATTATGCAGGAAACCGCCACCTACCGTCAATGCCACTACATGGGGGCAAATGAGGGATGTCTAGAAGACCTAATCCCCAAAAACCGACAAAACAATGTTTATGGTCACGGACACGTTAATGCCTTGCCAAGTGTTCTTGAATCAGCTGGCCAAGATTATGATTTAAACACAAATTATTCACTAAATGTTACTACACCCCCTGGAGATTACAACAGAATACACTTGGATAAAGGCGATTCAGTATCAATTGAATTGTCAGAAGGAATGGATTCTATTCAATGGAGAGCAAATCATTTGCGCGACGATTGGTCATTCCTTCATTCCTATGAGCATGAAACTACCGCAACCATTACTCATAAGGACATTATTCACAACTTAGAACACTTACCTGGAATTGAATTAATTGGAAACCAAACCATATCAATTAGAGCAATAAAGGGAACTGAGGCCTCAACAATTGAAGTAGTTAATATTTACATAATGAGTGCAGACTTT
>JABIHC010000141.1 GCA_018649825.1 Methanobacteriota archaeon | reverse complement strand
GTGACATTGCTCCCAACGAGCAAACTACCGCTATCTGCAACCAAGTATCAAGTGACACATATGCTGGTGTAAACTCTCACACTTGAATATGACACATCAAATTTCAATTCATGTTTTTTGTGAAGTGTAACTGAAAATAGAGCCCTCAGTTTGACCTTTAAAAGCAATATTCTTTCGGAGAAAAGGGATTACCTTGCGACATCATATAAACAATATCAAGTGAAATGGCTTCAATTTCGAATGGCCTATATCCGAGTGAAAAAGGATTGCGATTCAGCCTCAGCAACAATAAAGCCATCTGTTAGTTACATAAAAATGGATTATGTCGGGCCAATCTTTATTTCTTCATTCTTCTTGGATTTTTTTGTGGCTGACCTAAATTCCCTAACTGTAGTTGAATTAAAACAACTTTTGAAGGAGCAAGATCTCCCAGTTTCTGGTAATAAGTCGGTACTTATTTCTCGTCTTGAGGAAAATGATAGTGAGTTCTACCTCTTTGATGAGGAGGAAAATGAGGATTCCTCGCCAATAAAGACCGATGTCGATTGCCCCTTTTGTGATTCACTCCTCAGATATCCTAGTGACTATTTGGGTGATTTGAGTTGCCCTTCATGTGGAAAAATATTCAATCCTACAATTGGCCAAAATCAATCCCAATTATCCAAAGATGAACAATTGCCAAGCAGTACATTTTCAATCAATCTAGGTTACGTAGGTCTTGGAATAGGTCTGCTAGCAATATTTCTTTTTTTGACCGCCAGTAACCTGACAAATGAGTGGGATTGTTCTGATACAGCATATAGAGATTTTGATGGAGATGGAGTTGAAGAAGAGTATGAGTTATGCTCATCAGAATACACAATATTTGATGCGCCTTCAACCCGTATTCGCTTATTTTCTTGCTTTATACTCGTGCCATTGGGGATTGTATTATCGCTGATAGGGCGGGAGCAAGCAGCATCTAATTTCGTAGCAGGGGGTGTTGCAACTAATAATATTGAGTGGGAAAATGGTAAGCCAATTATTGCCTCTGGTGTTTCTGTTGCCCCCAGTGTCCCGAATAATAAGGTGAGGAGTGTTAACTCCATAATTGCAAATTTTGGAGTCGTACTTGGTATTGCATTACTTGTTTTAGGAGTATTGGCAGTTATTGGAGTTTTTATACTGCTTCTCGTCGCACTGGGTGCCTTTTCGGGTTAACGAAGCCCTGCTTCTTTCAAAGCAACTAGCAATACTGCTCCAATTTCAGAAGGGTCATTTGCAACATGAATCCCAGCATCTTTGAATGCGGCGATTTTGTCTGCTGCAGTCCCTTTTCCACCTGAAATAATTGCGCCAGCATGGCCCATTCTCTTGCCTGGCGGTGCTGTTGCTCCTGCAACGAATCCAACAATTGGCTTGCTGACATTATCCTTTGCCCAAGCAGCAGCATCTTCTTCAGCAGTACCGCCAATTTCTCCAATCATTACTATGGCTTCGGTTTGTGAATCCGCCTCGAAGTCCCTTAAACAATCAATAAAACCAGTTCCGTTTATTGGATCTCCACCGATTCCAATACAGGTTGACTGACCTTCATCAATGCTCATTGTTTGGGCAACTGCTTCATAGGTTAATGTTCCTGATTTTGAAACTATTCCAATTCGTCCTTTAGCGTGAATATGTCCGGGCATAATGCCGATTTTTGCTCCGCCAATTTCACCAGGAGTAATGATTCCAGGGCAGTTTGGGCCGATTAGTCGGACACCTTCGCGGTCATTGACATAGGCTACCGCTTTGACCATGTCAAGAGTGGGTATTCCTTCGGTAATACAGATGATTACTCCCTCACCCTTGGTTCGGTAAAATGCGTCTGCTGCTTCCATTATTGCGGCACCAGCAAATGGTGGTGGGACATAAATGACACTTGCATCAGCGCCGGTTGCCTCAATGGCTCCGATTACACTGTCAAAAACAGGGAAATCTTTGCCCTGTAATTCTACAGTCTGTCCGCCCTTTCCGGGGGTAACTCCGCCGACAATTACAGTGCCATATTCGACCATTTTGTCTGCGTGGAAATGCCCCTGTTTTCCAGTGATACCCTGAACCAAAACTTTTGCATCCTCTTCAATCCAAATTGCCATTATTGTCCACCTCCGATGAGTTCTACTATTTTCTGCGCTCCTTCTGCAAGGGTTTCTACACTGTGGATATTCAAGCCGGAGGATGAGAGAATTGCTCTTCCTTCCTCAAAGTTGGTTCCTGAAAGGCGAACTACCAATGGGACATCTAATTCGAGAGCCTTTGTCGCTGCGATGACGCCTTTTGCGATAATATCGCAGCGCATAATTCCACCAAAGATATTGACCAATATTCCTTTGACATTGGGGTCTTCAAGAATAATGCTGAATGCAGTTTTCACTTGTTCTTCGTCAGCACCTCCGCCGACATCAAGGAAGTTCGCTGGTTCACCGCCATATAATTTGGTGACATCCATAGTGGCCATAGCGAGACCAGCACCATTGACTAAGCAACCAATGTTGCCGTCCAACTTCACATAGGAAAGACCAGTTTCCTTTGCCAAGACTTCAGTCGGTTCTTCTTCGGATAAGTCGCGCATGTCCTCAAATACTTGCTTTTGGCGGAAAAATGCATTTTCGTCAAAACTGACTTTTGCATCAAGCGCAATGATTTCATCATCTTCACTTCGAACAAGGGGGTTAATCTCAACCATCGCACAGTCGCGCGCAGTGAACATTTGGTAGAGCGAGAATAACATTTTCTGGAATGAACGACCAGCCATTTTTCCTAAG
>JABIHC010000056.1 GCA_018649825.1 Methanobacteriota archaeon | reverse complement strand
GAGATAACACCCCGATAAATATCGCCCTTGATGCAATCGAAGAACGAAATCCGGATGCTACATTAGTTCTAGATATTAAAAATAAATTCTGCGGATATCTTAGCCCTGATGATTATCGGTCTTTGCAACAAGGAAGAGGGGAGGGGGCAGAACAGCTTCCAATGCAAGTAGTTCCTCTTCCTGCTCCTTCCTCTATTGTTGAAAAAATTGTTATCCCTCCCTCCGAATTTACTATTACTAATGCGAATTCAGATGAATTGACGATAGATGCAGAAATTGTTACTTCACACTTGCAACAGAGCATTGGAAATGGCTCAATTGAGCCAATTATTTGGTCTGAAGATGGTTCCGAAGTATTAGTTCACGTCAATACCTTGACTTCAACATTTGAGGATGGCTTGGCTACCTTTTTCCTTGATTTGGAATGTGATCAAAGTGGTCGCGAAACCTTAGAAATCGGTTTTAATTTTGGTAATAATGAAGAAATGCGAAGCCCATGCGATGTGACGGATGAACGACCAAAGGGGCATCCAATAATAGTTGGTCGTTGGGGGGTTCCTGTACAGGATGTATTGTGGTCAAGCATTATTGAATTTGTTGAAAACACTGCACGAAATATTGATGGTGGTGGAGAAGCCAACAATAGAGACGGAAGTGAAAATGGCACTGGGAAAGGTAATAGAGGTCCCGAAACTCATATTCTTTCGCTCGGCGCTGATGAAGGCCAACTTTGGTTTACTACCGACGACCAAATGCCTTTAGAGATGAATTCACATACTGCAAATGGCAATAAAATGAAACTAAAGAAAGGTGTATCCTAATGACAATCGCAATTAGCCCAAATGATTTTGGTGATGATATCTCGTCATCAATCACTCCTATTCTAAATCTTCTTGGTTTGATTGGTGAAGATGGGAGTATTAACCTGAATGATTGGGACATAAAGAAGGCTTTTGGATTTTTCAAATCATATGATAAAACAGAAGCATTATTGGATTTGGTATCTTCACTTACAGGTAACCCTTCAACTTCTGTTTATCGGCAAAAAGACTACACTCCAAATGGCCAGTCGCTAACGATTAGCGGATTATTGGAAGAAATTGTTACCGATGGAGGTAATTACTTTGAGGAAGAATGGTTTAAGATTTTTTCACCGGCACTTTCCTCGGGTGATTTGTCAATTAATGTAGTCACTATTCACGAACGCAATGATCCGGGCCATACATTGAATTTAGGATTGGGCATTGACTTCGATATTCAAGTAGGGGCCCAAGAATTGAATGGAAGAATTTCTATTCCATTATTCCAGATTTCTTGTCTAGATGGGGAGAATGTCTCTTCAGACAGACTAATTTGGGCAGATACAGATTCTTCCGAATCGCGTATTTCACTAAACCTCAGTTTACGCAATGAAAATGGAGACCCTTTTGCAATTACAAATGGCCCTTCTTGCGCCTCTTTTTCACTTAATGTGGCCTTTGGCACTTCGGGAGCAAAGGTTGTTCTTTCTCTTGATGACTATATTGCAGCACCGGGTGGCACTGCTTCCTCCTTTGTCATTGATTCATGGGGTGGAGCAGGAATGTTATCTGATTTTGCTGAAGGTATTATTCCTGCCTTATTGGGTCAATTGGGCACCGATAGTATACTATACAAAAACTTGCTACCAATGCTTGGAATAAGAAGGCCAGATATTAGTTTACCAGCAGGGGTAGATTGGCCAACAATTGATATTGTTGGAATATTATCTGATTTGAGTAACCCGGAATTAATAATTTCAGATTTGAAAAATTGGCTCTTTGATATGTTACAACCAGAGATAATTGAAAATTGGCTTGCTTTGTTATTTAGCATGCTCGTCTCATTAGATATTTTAGATTCGGGTACATTGAGTGGTATATTAAGCAAGATTTCCGGCGATATTTTCTCAGTTGATACTCCACTAAAATTACAGCTATATGACCATCCACCATTGGACTTTAATGCTAATATTTCTCTTTGTCTCCGCGAAGACGGTGAAGGAATAAATTGGCTTGATGTTGGCGCAGATTTATCCTTTGGCCATGACATTGATACCAATGTCTCACTTAATGGAGGATTTGAGATTCAGATTTTGAGTATACCATTTTCGGCATTGAATTCAATTTCTCTTGTCCCTCGCATTACTACTGAATTATATATTCAACATCCAAGTTGGGTTTCAGAATCTTCATCTTCAACATTACCCCCACATCCCCTAATTGTGGTAGACCCTGTTGGAGGTTCATCCGGACAACCTCTTGACAATTTGAATTTCTTAATTGATAGGATTCACTTAGCCCTGTCAATGGATTCAAATTATCACTTTACACCGATTCTTGAATTACTGCATTTCTCATTGGGCAATGTAGATTCAAATCCATACGAACCCACAAGTCATTGGGACATTTTTGACTTAACAACTCTTGACTCGGCCCAAGATCTCATTGAGAGTGTATTACAGGGAGTTAGTGATACCATTTCAGATTATTTGGCAGATGGTGGTATTTTACAATGGGTTGGTTCATTATTCGGCTTAGTTTCACCTCGGAGTGGAGATTTCAGAGATGATTGGGAAGGAGTTACTGGTACAGATTTACGAGTAGATTTGGTGGAATTGGTAACCTCTCCTTTGTGTTCAATTGTTCAATACCATACTAATCTAATGGGAGTATCATTTCCAAACCCAAGTGGTGGAGATGATGTATGTGCGTGGTCATATGTTTTTGAGGCATTTGGCCATATTTTTCAATCAGGAATTAACTCAATTGCTGGTGATTCTCTTCCTGCGATGCAAAGTGATTTCTCTCTCGCCACACCAAATCAGTATTCATTTACCCCTGCTGGTGCAATGCCGGCAGTATTACTAAATGCGGTTAATGAAGAAAACACCGAGGACACAAATGTGTACGATACTAGATTTTCAATTGAATTGATATTAAATCAATTTGAGATTCGTGAAAATCTCGCATTAAAAGCCAACCTTGTAGTTGATTTATTAGATATTCATTTGCCCAAACCAGGCCCAATATGTGATTCTTGTGCAGAATTTTTGCCCAGTATTTCTCTCAAAGCGACTTTAGGGGATATTGGAGATGGTTCTCAAGAGAGAGTGAATTTACTCAATTATGCAGGGTTTAATGTTTCTTTTTTGCAATTGAGCGGGGGGTTGTATTGGAGTCAGAGTGATGGAATAAGTTGGAGTTTTGATTTGGAAGAGCCAATAATCGGTGTTGCAATTCCTGATATTGCTGGATTATATGCGCACATTAACACAAATTATAACCTCCCTGGGCTGCCAGATTTTGATTTCTCTTTACTCACTGATTTCAACTGGGATGGTTTTTGCTTAAAGTTACCTAATGGGCTCAAATTTTATCCATTTGAAAATTTCTTTTCGGGCGGGGGCGGAAATGGTGGCTTTTCATTCCCCGACATTGAAATTAGGTTTCCGGAATTCCCAGAATTCCCAGTTCTTCCTTCGTTACCCAGTTTTTCCTTTGATCTTTCATGGGATTTTGAAGGAATGAATTGTCCAAAAATTTCCTTTGGTTCGTTAAATGGACTTTCGGGGTTGTTTGGTAATAATTCATCTGGCGGTGGCGGAGGTATGAATCTCAATTTATTTGACTTTGATTTCTCATTAGGTAATTGGAATCCATTAGACCTATTGACGTTGCCAAGTTTGCGAATCTTCATTGGTCAATTATTTGCAATGAAGGGTGGGCGATGGGGGCTTTTCTTCTCTACCTTTTTCCGATTAAATCCTCATTTGATTCATCTTGATTTGGGATTCCATTTGTCAAAGTTTAATGTAAATATCCCCGATGTTTCTATTGATTTACCTGACTGGCCTTCGGGTTGGTCCTCAGCGCGCAACCGTTCTTCAAACCAATTTGGGCTTGGCCCATTCGCTTTACCTTTTGATTGGCCTGAGATTGACTGGAATTTATTACTTGAGAATCCATGGTTTGAATTGAAGAAATTTTTCGTTAACTTGTTTTCTGGAACTTCATCGTCAGGTGAGCCATTTGCAATGCCAGCATTGCGATGGCTTTGGGGATTATTCAGCGGGGGATTGCCAAACTTGAGTTTGCCTGATTTAGGTTGGGGTTCAGGTGAATCAAATGAATTTGAATTCCCCGAGATAACTTTACCGGATGTCCCAATAACAATTGTAGGGGATGGCACATATCACAATCCTTGGGCAATTACTTTGACGCCAATTGGACTACCAAAAGTTGAGTTATTAGTTTGGGTTGACCCTGATGGCTTGCCAGGAGGAAATATTCTCGATTACGCCACTTCAATGTTGGCAGATTCAGTATTGGAAATGTTTGATACAGTAATAGATTCTCAGGTAGCAGCACTTGTGATGAATGATAATTGGCACCAAAGTTTGGCTGGCTTGATTTATCGTTTAGGTCAGATGTCCCCCCGAATTGGGCATGCGATAAATGGGATGAGTGTTGAAGAAATAGGACAATTATTGTTGAACGTTGATCAATTCCTGAAAAATACGGATGGTCTTTCTTCAACTGCTAGTCAATCTGATGCAACGGGCGATTGGGCCGATGAAAGCAATTCACAATTATATTTGGCTAATCACCTCACTGCATTGAGGTCAGATGAAGTAATTAGCGACGCAATATCATTTATTTCTGAAGTTAAGGAATTAGATGAATTAATTAATGTCAAAATCTTACTAGCCGCTCCTCCTTGGATGAGTAATGAATTGCTTGCAGGGGGCAGTGACCCATGGGCTGATGTAATGACTGCCTTGCAAAGTAATTTTGGAGCAGCACCCGCCCCTCTACTCACTTCGCATGCAATAGATTTGGATGTAATAGGGGTTTCAAGTTTGGCCTCTCTTTCTGCAATGGACCTTTCAGTATTGGCAAATATGGATGTAGTAAAAACTACTGTCGGATTGGCCTTTGGGACGGATGGAACTCCCGATGAAATAATGGCAAAACAGTTGGAAGTAATTACTCAAGCAATGATAAATAATGTCCCAAACACCAAGGTTTTCATTATTGGCCATTCAATAGCAGGAGTAGCAGTCAATCGCTATACTAGTGGATTGCTTGAAAATACCCCTGGAATGGTGCCTGACGATATTGTAGCGGGGGCACTAACAATCGCAACCCCGCATATGGGCTTTGATTTACCAGAACAATTTGAAACTGCGATTGATGCTGCAACTCATTTGTTTGAATTAATAGGGGCAATTCAACGCGGAGGCGTTGATCTCGATACATTTGATGATTTAATTAGTAATGAAGATTGGATGAACAATGCCTTTTTGAGTCAATTATTATCCTTTTTCAATAAGGCGAAGGAAAAGACCGAGGAGTTATTAGGAGGGGTGATGCCTTAATGCCATTTATTCCCAAGAGCAATTCGTTCAATGATTATCATGCTATTTCACCTTCTGCTTCTTCTCCATTTGCTGCATATAATTTATTTGGCACCCTTGGAAAGCAGTATACATTAAACTCCGATGGTTCAAAAATTACATTAAATAGTAAATATGGATTTACTGCCTCCGGTGCTATTTCAATTAGTATTGCGCAGGGCTGGGAGGTAGAAGTAAAAATAACTGCGAATTTTTATGGTCAACACCCAAGCGTTTGGCGGTATTTTTCTGAAACATTTATTTCTACTGAAAATTCAAAAAGAGAAGGTTTTGATAATTTATTTTTAACACTTTCATACGGCGATTCAGTACTAATTGATACAGATAAAAATTGCTATGGCACGAATGGAATACAAATACTAATAGGCGGTCAAACAATTATTGAAAACAGTGATGATCTTAATATTGATTGTTCTATAGAACTTCTCAGTGTTAAAAAGGAATTAACTCCAGCACAAGTTGAACAATCTGTTCTCCATTCAAGCCAATTAGTTCCTGTTGATTCTCAATCCGAAGCGCCTCCATCTCCTCCACCTTCAGATGGAAAAATATATTCTCGTACAAGTAATAATAGAGATGATTTTGTTTGGACGATACAACGCTTTTTAGCAAAGAAGGGCATGTATCTGTTGAAAATTGATGGTATTTTTGGTAAAGGCACCGAGGGCGCAGTAAAGGCGTGGCAAACAGTATTATTGGCCGTTGCTCCATCACTCCCTTTCACCCCTGATGGAGTTTGGAATCAAGCATTATATGATGCATCACTTAGTGTAGATGTAAACCAAACCGTATCCTTGCAGACACTGAATTCCTATTACCAATTGAGGGGTGACCCAAGTAATTATCAAAATCCCTTCAAAAAGTTCAAATTGTTTGGAATCCAAATGGTATCTGGCGAACCAGGTTATGGCTGGGATTGGACAGATGGGAATTTACCAGCAAGTAATCCAAGTTATGCTTCCGCAGAATGGATATCGTCAAACCAATTATTGCTTGGGCCGGAAAAAAATCTTGGTCAGAATAAGGCCGGGGTATTGTTTGAAGTAAATCGTGGTTGGTCGGTTACATTGAAAATTGAATCTGAAGATTATGACTATTTTAATGATAATATCTCGGTTGGTATTGACCACCCGCTTGTTTCAAGCAAAGAGAATATTGATAATGATTCAATAATTCAATTAACATTAAACGGTGGAGATTATTTACATATTGATAATCCAAATCAATCCGAGTTATTTGTTCTAAGTCTTAACGGTAAAATTGTAAGTGATCCTGGTTCACCTTCCCCTTCTTCGGCATCAACAATTTCAACATCTTCTTGTTGCTGGATTTCTATTGTTGATGTCAAGCCACCTGGTGAAGGTTGGGTTGGATTTGGTGACTCAGGTCCACCGACATGGGGCGATGACTCTGGAGTTTCATTTATTGAGAAGGCGATTAGTGCATTTGACCATGAGGCAATGATTCAAAGGTTGAATTCAAATGGTGATTCAATTACCTATAAATTGGAGGCCGAACTTGCAGTTGAAGCTGAAATACATGGGGCTATTGAGTGTAAGGTAAGTTATGTATCAACTCCTACTTCAATGAAATATGAATTAGAAAGCGTTTGGGTAGCAGGAATTGGCGAAGAAGCAGGAACCACTAAGGCAGATATTTCCTTTTTCGGTTTTGAAGAAGATTCAGGTGTAGAACAGGCAGCAAAACTTGATGCTGGTTGGAGCACTACTTACCAATTCAGTTCATCAAGTGAAGCAATTCGCGGATTGAATATTATCATTAGGTCATTGGCAGCAGGTGCAGCATCTTGTGCAGTGATGGGGGCCGGAGGTGCACTTGCTTCATTAGCACTTTACGAATTATTGTCTCCTCCCGAAGCAGATAATGATTATTTATTTAGTAATAGGGCTAAAGATAAGTTTTCCTTGACTGGTTCATTTTCTGCTGAGGCGGGATTTGAAGCAAGTGCAGAACTTTGGGATAAAAATGAAGCAGCAGGTGCAAGTTTGAAAGGCTCTATAGGAGTTTCTGCATCTAGATCTATCGAGTTTGATTGGAATCCCGCAGATATGCGAGTTTGTTTTGGCACAGAGGGTGGACTTACTTTGGGAGCAAGCGCTCAAGCAGGTATTTGGGGTGAATTAACAACAACCGGACTAGGCAATGCAAGTATTGAAGCCAAATGCGAATACTCCTCTTCCTTCCCCCTAAATCCAAGCACTCAAACTATTGGCGACATTTGTGGCATTACAATAAATGCAATTTTTGGTCCTTCACTGATTACTTCAATTCCAAGTAATTTATTATCTACAAACAATATTTTGCAAGTAAAACTTTCAGGAAAATTGGGGATTTCAAGTCCCCTTTTCAATGGAGGCACATATGAATATGAGTTTGTATTTGCTTCTTCGGCAAGTATTATTTTGGCAGCAATTGCAGGCCTTACAACTAATGGTTTTTCAGGAATGCTTTCTGCAATTGATTCTGGAACTTCTATAACTTCGTTTATTTGCAAAACTGAAATTGAGCCAGTTGATATTGGTTTGGATGTTAAGGTTGTGGGAGTTGGCGTCAAATTAAAAATTTCCGCATTGCATGCAGATAGGCCAAGAAACCATTGGACTTACTCCGGTTCTCCAAGTGAGACTTGGAGTCATTTTAATGCAGCATTTGCAAGTTTATTAGGTGGGGGTGAAGTAAGTGGATGAGAAATACCTTACTTCCAATGAAAAAATGGGAATAAATCAACTAGTCGTTTACACAAGGGGGAAAAAATAATGCCAATTCCAACAAGAGCAATCGCTTGTCAAGCATCGCGAACAAATATTGTCGGCCCTATTGTGGAATATGTCAAGGATAAAGTTGATGAAATCAGGAACGAAATAGACGAACTTGCAAATTCTACTGATGGTAGGAGGGATCCTACTCATGTTGGTTTTGGTATTAGATTTGATTTAGATATTTCAGGAGATTTAGAAAATGGAGGTTATGCGAGTAACATTTCATGCCGAGCAGACTTGCTCTCTATAGATATAAATGATGGAGATTCAATTTCAGCGCCAGAACACCCAACTCCTGCAGTGCAACTAGACATGGATTTGAGAAAGGTAGATTCAAATGGTCATCAAGAATATCTATTAGGCGGTCCATTGGAGCCCAACAGGCTCAAATCCATCGGTGCATCATTGTCATGGAATCAAGAAAACTGGGGTGCGTCAGCGACATTGAATGATGCAGCATTTGCTGGAATTGTTGATTGGAATTCATCTATCCCTGGTCAATTAGTTATTGACGAGTTTGCTACAGATGCTGGATTTAGTGAATGTATCAATTCATTCTTAACTAGTTATGCAATGAAAGCAAGTGATGAAGTTGTAGATGCATTTATGTTTGGATTCAATGCTTTAGGCTTAGCAGAACAAGTTCCGATAACTTTTGACCTAACTGATTTGCCGGCAGGCATTATTCCTGAAAATGTGCAAGAAGTAGTTTGGCAAATTAGTTCAATAAACCTTGACTTATTGGTTAATTCACCAAAGACATACATTGAATCTATATTTTTGGATGCATATGGTAATTTGGATTTTAATCAATTCTTATCATCTGCAGGAAATACATTATTTGAATATTTATCTTCAAGAATTGATTTGGCAGAGGTAATCGATGAGGTGGGAAATAGCATTAATGGCTGGCTGAAAATATCTTTACCTGAGCCACCTTCACAAAATGGCACTCCTCTACTTAGTAACTTCCCAATTAGCCTCAACATATCTCCAAATGGGGTTATCATGCTTGCATTAGATGAATTGTCTCTTGGAGGCATTGCTCTTAATGCAGATATTTCTATTGATATTTCGCAACAATTGAATGCAATTGATTGGGATAATATTAGTTTACAAAATTTGCCAACTCCAACAATTGAGCCACTCAACTTTGTTGCTAACTTCTCTTTAGGATTTGCAAATGGAGGGTTTGGGCCATTATCAGACGCTCAATTGCAGATTTCATATGATCGCTCAGAAGACATTTCCACAGGCACACCATTTACTGTTAATTTTAGTTTGCCAAACCTTAGAAGTATTCTTGACATTTCGCATATTTCTTCGTCAGGCGCACTTGAGCCTCAGTGGGAAGAATTTGTTGATGGATTAAACTTACCAATATATCCACTTCCTTCCAATCTTGCTGACGCCTCATCTTTCATTAGTCAGTTAGCAAAAATAACGCCTAGTGTTATTATTGAATCATTGATACAGTTTGCCGTTGATGAGTTTGTTCTTTCAAGCCTCCCTTCTAGTTCTTTATTGGGTGAGATGCTTGAATTCCTAGAATTAGCCAAGGAAACCGAAGAAGGTAGTGGTAATTACCGTTGCAATTCATTCCTAAGCATTGTTTCTAATCCTTTGCAACACCTTGAAGATATATTCTTTGATAATGACGTTATTGATGTTTCTGCAGTGATTAATTTTGCTTCAATATTACTAGAGAGTGTGGAATTGCCCATTAATACTACTATACCAAATGAATTGAGTTTCGCATTATCCCTAGACCCTGCTTTGCCTTCAGCCCCTGCTTTTGCAGAGTTCTTTGTCAAAAGTGAAACAATAAATTCATCTTTAGTAATTTTCGGAATACGTTCAATAGGAGGAAATGGCTTATCAGTTTTGAATGGAAATAGTGATGAGATAGTAAATATTGATTTCAATCTGCAACTCTCAGTGGCTTCTGATTATTCGCTATCGCTTAATGGTTCAACTGTTGAAGTTTCAGTATTCCCCTATGAACTATTAGATGACCTTGGTCTCCCTACTGGGCTTCCTTCGCCCCTATCGTTTTCATTCGAACCAACTTCTTTTGTCCAAATTAGCACATCCCTTACTTCCACTGGAATTGATCTTTCCTTGTCAATGAGTACAGATGGGACAACTGACCAAGGAAAATTTGCAACATTAAATATTCTGCCACAATTTTCAGGTTTAGATGCAATGTTGAATTTAGTATTGGGTGAAGTATTGAGTGCGATTTTGCCTGAAATTTTAGACCGTGTCATTTCAAAAATGAGAGATTTCACTTTTACATCAATGAATGGAACATCAACATCAGCAGGAGATATTCTATCCAATATTCTTAATTCGTTGGGGCTCATTGATTTATCGGACAAAGTAGATTCAACAGAATTAAAATCCTTAATGAGCAATCCAAAGGATTGGCTAATGGGCTCGGGTGACTTTACTTCTGGAAAAATAGATGACTTGATTGTAGGCGTTATTACCCAAACTGTTGCACTCACCTATGATATTAATAATTCAGCATATATTTTCCTTAGTGGTCTCAGCCTTGAATGGAAGAATTCACCTTCTCCAGATAATAGTTATTTAGAGATTTCTTTTGGAAATCCTATGGGTGAGATATTACATGATATCCTAATAAGGGTGGGTAAAATCGAAGGTGATGTTGGTATTAATGCATATTTCACTCCTACTATCTCTTCTCCTTCTTCACCACTTCCAGATTTAATTCTTGAAATTGGCGGTGGAGTTTCCTATATTGGAAATGACTTCGTGCCTCAATTTGACCTCATAGTTCGTTCGGATGCCTCCATATTGAGTGTGCCGTTGGAGATTTGGCCTGCAATAGAATTTGGAGTGTCAAATGGTGATTTCACACTTACCTTAACTTCACATTATAATTCTCAATCCTATGCATTTTGGATAAATATTCTACCGTTGGCTAACGGCCCACTAGTAAAAGATACAGATTATGGGATTCCCGATTTATCTAACCTCTTGCGTGGAGTTGCTGACCAAGCCTTAGGTTTTATTGAAGGAGTATCAGAAGTTCAAACTTGGCTTGCCAGCCCCCTATACTCTCCTAGTGGTGATGTACCTTCATTCGCCACGACCCTCAGTGACATTTCAATACCAGGTACATTGTTTACTGCTTTTCAGATAATGGAGATTAACAGTTCACCACCACCGGTCTACACATTCAAAGGGGTTCAGGACATTATCGACGCCTACACCAACCCACTTGATGTAATTATTGGAGGCATAATGAATCTTCTTAAGACTGCAATTAATAATGCGGGAGTAGAGGATAAGCCGGGAATAACTTTGTTTGAAAAAGATGGTACTGATTTTGATTTTAGATTGAGCCTTGTAGATTCGAACCCGGGCCCTAGTAATGCTATTATTGGTCTCAATTTCTGTTTTGATGAAATAGCGATTGACTTAGGAAATTTAGCCTTGCGATTATTCTGCCAAACGCAAGATGAATTAGATTACTGGACATCCTCTCGTCCTGACTTTTTGCGCGGAATTACTTTTTACTTTGTTGAATGGGACGACGTAGGAACGATTGTAACACCACACATTAGTCTTGAGATTGGCGGTTTTGGGGTTGAATTGACGCGAAATAACGATGAACCACTGCTTGACAAGTTCCTCCTCCTCAATAAAGTTGGTTTTGCAACAGCCTTAGATTTAAATATTTTCCCGCTTCCATCTGTTGAGTTTGGAGGCCAATTAATTCTTGATGACTTTGGCATATCCTTAGGAGGTGATGGAAATAGTGATGGTGGGAATGGAATGGCTGCTGGCGTACTTGCCGGCGGTGACGATGACCAAGAAGCAATCCGGCCAATGTTTGATCTAGCAATTTCAAAATATCATGACCAAAAAATTGATGTTTCTATTGTTGGTGAAACAGAATTTTGGTTCCCGATAAACAAGCAATTTGGTCCGATAAAAATCGCTCAAATCGGAGTTCGTTATGAGGAGGAAGAATTCGGTGTTGGCAACAACTATTCAGCAAGTAATGTTGATCATGCACCCCTCCTTCACCGTCTGTCAATATTGGTTGATGGTGAAGCAGAAATTGCAGGTTTCATAGCCCAAGTTGATGATTTAGAGGTAAATATGCCACTTCTCAGATTGATGGAATTTGGAGAATGGCGCTTTGATATGGCTGGATTGGCGGTATCTTTCTCCAATCCAAGTTTGGAAATTACCGGTGCTCTTCGCAAAGCAGTCGTCACAGATTCAAATGGAAATAATCCATATATTGAATATCAAGGATTGTGCACCATTAGTGCAGGAACATTTGCCTTATCTGCAATAGGTGCCTTTGGCCGTGTTCCCTCTGGAAATGGAGATGAATATGTTACTTGTTTTGTTATTGCCGCTTTAGACACGCCCCTTGGTGGTCCACCATTCTTCTTTGTTACCGGGTTAATGGGCGGCCTTGGCCTTAATCGCCAACTCTTACTCCCTGATGTTACTGCAGTTCCTGGAAGTCCTTTCATGACAGTAATGGATGGGTTTGGCAGCAACCCAATGGGTGCATTACGAGCAATTCAAACAACTATGCCTGCAGAATATGGCTCATTTTGGTTTGCTGTTGGGCTCAAATTCACCACTTTCCAAATAGTTGAATCTAAAGCGGTATTATTTATCAAGATTGATGAAGGTTTTACAGTTGGAATTTTGGGCATGTCTTCACTCTCTCTTCCAAGTAAAGAATTCAATGTCGGCTATGTGGAGTTGGCATTTTTGGCTTATTACAGTTCAACTGAAAACTTACTGTGGGTTGAAGCTCAATTAACAGATGCCTCCTACCTTTTCACCAAGAGTTGCCGATTAACTGGCGGCTTTGCCTTAGTAAATTGGTTCAATACCGGTGAGTTCCTTCTGTCGCTAGGCGGTTATCACCCGAAATTCCAAGTCCCAAGTTACTACCCCGACGTACCTCGTCTTGGATTCAATTGGCAACCAATAAATAGTTTGACAATCAAAGGCGAAGCATATTTTACAATTTGTTCAAGTGCAGTAATGCTAGGTGGTGGACTTTCGGCTTCATACAAATCAGGTTGTCTTTCAGCCTCATTCAAAGTTGGAATGGATGTCTTAGTCATCTTTGATCCATTCTATTATAATTTCAGTTGTTACATCGGAGTGTCGGTGCGCCTAAAGACATGGTTGGGCACAATAAAGGGAAGTCTCGGTGCAGACCTTGAAATCGAAGGTCCAAAGATGCGCGGAAAGGCAAGAATTGAAATCTCCTTTATTGAATTCACCGTTAAATTTGGTTCTCAATCATCCCCTGGTAATAACGCAATTAGTGCTTTGGAATTCATCAATAAGCACCTGCGCCAATTGCCAGAAGGTAGCCATGGGCAAGCCCTTGATGCTGCTTGGAAAGGTGGTATTGTTGATGGGAAAAAGACTAGTGGTGAATGGATGAATGCTCAAGTTGTAAGTGGTGCATTGAGTCCTAGTGAGGCGGGAGTTTGCGGTGAACAAAGTCCTGATTCGGAGGAAATGCCAACTGGATTAAGCAACAATGACCCATGGTTATTCACCCCCGAATTCTCAATTTCCTACACGCATTTAATGCCGGCTACTATTAGTAATTTCAAAGCAGAAGAGGAAAATATTCCGGATTCTAAATATAAGGCAGTAGATGAAATGAAATTATCACCCTGTTTCATTGATGAGAGCGTTGGTGTCCCAGTAGTGGCAAAAATAACCCCGCTTTCTGGCAGTGGTGTTATTCAAGAGGTGAATGGTTTGTCCTTTACTAGAACTACCGGATATTTTGCTGATACAATTTGGACTTGTAATTTAGATTCAAATAATCGGCCCAAAGGCAAGAAAACTGCAGGGGCTCAGCGCTTATTCTTTAATGGTGGAAAAATAGTTGCTAAATCAATGTATGAAGATGCATCACCAATTATTGATTTGAATAAAATTGAAGAATGTTCGATGGTTCATAATTTACCACTTCGTCCAAAAACAAATACCTCTCGCCCGACATTAGTTGGGTCAGCAAAAGTAACTGAAGACAGGTGGTATGGTGCTGCTTCGGACGATAGTGTTTTGATAAAAAGTGGCGTCACAGTTAGACATAATACTAAACCATCTGTTGGATTATTAGATGATATCTTTTCAACAATCAAACCCAGTAATGCGGCAACGATGAAATCTGAATTTTCAAATGGTGTAACACCCAATATGAATTTACGTAAAGTTAGCAATATTAATTACCCAGGTGGTGGCAATAAATGAGTTCAAATATTCCACGTAGAATTCTTCGCAGGCGCTCACCTCCGAGAATAGTAATGGTTGATGGAGGAAAAGGTGAGAATACCCCTCAGAGGAAAATAAAGGAGTTAGTACATCAAAGACCACCTCAAGTTATTGAAACAATTCGACCTGTTTCAAAGCCAAAACTTGCAAATATTATTGTGTTGCGTAAAGAGGACCAAAATTCAATACCTATCTCACAATTAACTACTGTAAATAGTCTATCTGAAAACGAAACAGTACAAAGAATGAGGGTGCCACGCAAGAGTTCTCAATTGAAAAGAAAGGGCTTAGCAGATGATAATGCATCAAATGCAGAATCACAAACGCCCTTAAAATCTACGAATCTCCCCATGTCTGGGCATGAAATAAAGGACATTGGCTCAAAGAAAGTAATAGCGGGGTCATTATTTGATTCAAATCTTCAACTCGGACCTGGTATAACTCATGTTTGGCATTTGAAGGGAGATGGTTTACCTTCTTCTGCATCTGTGGACGAATGTCCAAGCATTGAGGTAAATGGTGATCAAGGCCTAAGGTTTACTTTCCATCATGGCGCCGGCAGTCTAATTCAAGATATTGATCTTCCACCTCATGCACAACCTTCGCAAATACGCCTTCCACCGGGGACACAAATATTCACTGTTTCTACTCTTGGAGGTCAAAGCCATATTTCACCAAACACGCCATCTTCTTTTGCCTCCATCACCTCTACACATTCTACTGAAAATCGTTGTGGAGTTGGCTTCCAGCGCGATTCATCACTTACACAAGTGGGTATGTTCACATTTTTGTGCCGCGGAGGTGTTCTCAACTCTTCGGCAAATAATTCCAATAATACGATGAAGAAAAAGTCACTCTTTAGAGCAGGAGATATTACTGAAGAACAGAATTTATTAACATTAACTTTACCTGCAAATATTTTGTCAATAGTTGTGATTTCATCAACTAAAGAAGGTCATGATGAAGACGTAGCAGTAAGTATTTCCGGAGTATCTGCAAAAAGTGCGGCTACATCAATTCAGAGAAAAGGAATGGTTGCTCATTTATGGTCCGTTATTGGAGAAAAGAATGACGGAACCATCCAAATTGCTGCTCAAACCGGCGACTCTACATCAATTCATTCCATCGTGGGCTTCGTCTCAAATTCAGATTCTATTCTAAGTGAATTAAGTGAGGGTTCTTGGCTCAATTTAGTTGAAGAAGGCCCTCTCTCGTCAAATGGGCGAACATCTCTTGGCTGGTTGCCTGCACCAGAAATAGTGGTGCGGGATTCTGCGCAAAAATCACCACAAACTTCATTGCAATCAGAATCAGAACTAATTAGTACTGAACCAATATTGGAATCGGTTGAACCTAAAACACAACTTGATGAACAAGCAGAAGTTGATGAAGGTATTTTCACTTTGCCTGATGCACTTGGAACTGAAGTGTATGAAATGGATTTATCTGGATTTGCCGATGATTTAGACGAGGATGATGTATTAACTTTCAGCAAGCAAGAAGGTGCCCATTGGCTCAACATTAGCCCTAGTGGGCAAATATCAGGCACTCCCTCAAACGATGATGCTGGAAGAAATATTTTTGTCTTTAGAGTAAGTGATCTCGAAGGTGCTTCAAGTGATGCAACTATGGTTATCAATGTAATTGAAAAGAAATTAAATCGCGCACCATTTTGGAAAATGGAATTATCTGATAGTACTGATCGTCCAAATTGGTCAAAAACAGCACCTTCTTCCAAAGAAATGCAACCTTCTCCCCCTTCAATTAAGGGTGGCGAAGTCGGCGGCGAGGGTGGCGAAGTGCCAAAGCCAAAAATAGGAATAAGTGAAGGAGACCAACCTCCCACCAATTCTACTTCTACCGATAAAGAAGACGGCCGGAAAAATAGAAGGAGGCGAAGGAGATGACTCAAACAATATTAGAAGTTCCAGAACTTGGAAAAATTAGATTTTATGACAGAGTCACCCCCCCTCTTTCTCGAGGTGAATACATGCTAAATGTTAATCAGAATCTTGGATTTGATGGCAGTAGTTCACCAGCCACTTCTAACTGGAAAGTCGGCTTGGGAAGCGATGCTACTTTGAGTACAAATCATTATTTCAACATCACTGGTCCAAGATGGAAAATAAGCCCCCTTTTGGTACATTCCCTCACCCCTCCTCGAAATCAGCAAGGTGTGTTGCTTGCATACGAATTGCCAAAAATAGTCTTCCAGAGAAAAACTCTTCCTTGGGAAAATCAATTGACGGGTGTAACTGAGGAAGATGGTGATGGACATCCTTGGTTAGCTCTCCTCTTGTTGAAAGATGATGAGGTAATCAGCATTAATAAAGTTGATAAAGACGCAGGCATTCCACTTTCAGAGGTATTTTCTACTGCAGAATTAAACGAAATAAATGCCACATCTATTAGCGATAAATTAGTCGATACTGTTGAAGTACATAAAAATCGTGCAATTTCAATTCTACCTACTCTTGAAGAATTAAAATTGTTGGCTCATGCCAGTCAAGTAAATCCAATGGATAAGGAATTATGTGGGTCTGATGAAGATGGGTGGTTTTCTGTTGTATTAGGTAATAGGCTTGCTACTGAAGAAAACACCGAATATCACGCCTGCGTAGTATCAATTGAGGGCCGAACATCATTGTTACCTACAAATCCTGTTCATAATCGACCACCGCCGGAAGGAGGTTTGATTGATGAGATTACAAGGATTGACCCCGATGATATCAATAGGACAATTGACCCCTTAGACGACCATATAATAACAGAAAACGATTTTATTCCTGTTGAACAATTACCTGAGGTAGAGGTTAACCCTATTTTGGATAATGTTGATGGAAGCCCCCCAATCACTCCTGTAATGGACCAAGAAACATTACAAACTTTAGAATTAAATCAAAACAATATTGGAGATGAAACTGTAAATGTAGAGAATATTGGCCGAGGAGGCACAAGGGTTCGCCGTAACTTCCTTTCCTTATTCAATGTGCTATTGGCAAATACAGGGGGCACTTCTATGCCTCAAAATGTAACTCATCAAGAATTGCGAAATACAGGGGGCGCTTCTATGGCTCAAAATGTAACTCATCAAGAATTGCAAATTGATCAAAGAAGAAAAATAGATGTAGAAAATACGACTCCTACTTCTCCACTTGTTTTTGGACAGGGTGATAGGGAACTAGGTATTAGTACTGCTGGTGGATTTATTCCGGGCCCACCAATGCATTTTGTTTTACTTCATCACTGGAAATTTAAGACCGGCACAGGAGGTGATTTTGAAGCAAGAATGAAAGACCTCAAAGTACGACACTTTAGTGGTAATAACGAAGGTGAATTGGGTTCAGTTGCTGAATTAGGGCATGAAAAAGCTGCACCTGCCTTATTGGGTAATTCAAGGGTCCCGAGTATCATTGGTGATAGTTATTTACAAACTGAAATAGTTGAGTCTGATGGAACGACAAAGTCTTGCATTTATCGTGGCCCATGCGTAGGTGAACAACTTAACCACGAAGGAAAAGAAAATCCATACAATAATTCAGATGAGGCCAAAGGATTAACTGTACTAGATGGAGAGAGTGTTGATGAAATATCTCATGCGGCTGCATTTGAGTTAGGTCGCTTATTGGCAATGAGTGATACTCGATTTACTAAACTCATTTCTCGTTGGCGACGAATGGAGTATATAGGCCGTAGTAAATTCATTAATGCTGAATTAGTTGCAGATAATTTCAAAATAGGTGTGTTAGATGAAAAAATTGAGCAGTTAACAGATCAATTAATTCATGCATCATTAAAGGCAGAAAAGCATGAAGCATCTCTTGAACATGTTGTTGTTGAGAGGGTAGAAGAGAAGTATATTCCAGGTACAGGGTTAGATCCAGGCATAACTAATCCGCAACTAGATCTCACTCAACAACAAGTAAATTTGAGGGGGACTGAAGGTGAATTTGCCGATCCAAATATTTTCCGAGGAGGTGGTACGCCATGAAAGCAGTTAAGGATGCCACGAAAGTAATTAGGGCGTGGCCTATGTCTCCAATAAAAGGGTCAGTAAGTGGAGATTCTCAAGAAGTTATTTGGTCTGAAGTAGTCGCTTGGCTATCACAATTGAGAATCTTGAAAGGGGTGCCATTTAGATATATTGTGCCTCATGAAGAGATGTTGCCGAATGAATCTATCCGATTTTTCCATATTGATCGCAATTGGTTGGATGCCCTTGTTGATGGAGCAATTAGTGTTGGTAGAATTGGTTCTGAAGAATCAAAATATGATGCAGAAAAATATAGTACATTAACCGACGAGTTAAATGGGGCTGAACGAGAACATAGAATGTTTTCAAATCTATTGTTTGAGAGCCATGGTAATAGTGACAATCTTAAAATTGATGGTGGAGCAATGTCGGGTTTCTTACTTAGATCATCAGTTGTTCGCGACTTCCCTGGAATTGAGATTTCAGCATTTGATTGTAAAGGTGAAAATTTTGATTGGGAAAAGAAGCATCGGATTCCAACTATTAGGCAACAGAAGTTATCTGAAGGGATAATGCTATGTATTTTCAATGGCGTACCAACTCATCTAAGAATACAACAACCAAAAGAAGGAATGAGGCAAAGTATTGACCCTATTGAAATTGCATCTTATCCTAACCCGCCATATACCTTGAAAATGAAAGATGACGAAGGAAAAATACTTGCAGGAAGCAACAATACAATTGATGTATTTACTAGAAAGCAACCACTTGACAATTCAGTATTAAATATTAAATCTATTTTTGAAAATACTAAAGACAATCATATTCATGACGCAGATAGTTCAGTCATTGCAACTCAAACTCTTCAATATCCGTATCAACAAGATTTCTCAATTGATGTCATTGTAGTGAAAGACTCAGAAGTTGATTTTAGTGACAAATTATTTGATCATGCAGAAGATGTTGAAGTTATAAGAGGTTCAGATGAAAGTAACGACGGAGGTGGCAATTAATGCGAAAACGAACAATTCAACCTTCTAGTAGAAAGATCGATGTATCTCCATCTTCTTCAACTCCTGTTGCAGAAAAGTCAACTTCAAGCCCCTCAATTACAATTGATTTAGAAAAAGTAGTTTCTGCAAAATTGATTGACCAATCTGATTTAGGTAAATCTGGAATGAAAATTGAGCAAGGCATGGGTGCCAAAAACGCCCTTCCAATAGAAACACTAACTGAAATAGAAATCCAACAATATGTTGATACAAATGATCCTCATCTATGGAATGGGGCAAGAATTCTTGTTCCTGTTGATGTTCAAGCCTTGGTAGTTGAGGAGGGAAGTGATGTAAAGAGCGCTTGGGGTTCAATTCAAGGGCAGAGATCAACTAGCAATCAGTATGCTGATAAATGGGCAAATTTGGAAACTACATTTGAAGAAAGAGAAGGGGATGACAGTGGTTCTTTAGCGGCCAAATACAAAGAGGCTTTTACCTATTCAAATCTCAAAAATGGAGTTCTTCCCCTTCCAGTTGGAATTCACCTCCATTGGGCGATGCCAGATGCATTATTGCATGGAGAATTAAAGGATTCAGATGAAATTGATGATAAATATTTGGACCCAAATGACTTAGTAAACTATCAAGATTCAATGGTTACTGTAAAAGATGCAATTAGTCAGGGTCTTGAAATACCTAATAATCCCGATAATAGCAAAACAATTGCAGAATCAATTTCATTTCCTCAGTTACCAGATAGGTGGTTAGTTACGCGACATTGGAAAGAAAATCGGCAACAAAAAAAGAAGTATTGGGTTATTGAATCTGACACATTAAAAGCAACCGAATTGAATCTTTGGAATCCTCCGGATTTACGTGAGGAAAAAATTGCTGAAATGACTGCAATTGGGCCGCATACCGGTGATCATCTTTGGACTGTGACATATGAAAATGCAAGTGGGCGTTTTACTTTCCATGACGATCCCGGTCGTGGGATATCGGGTCCTTTGCATTATACTGTTTGTGGATGGTACTCAAATAAGACACATGATCCATTATTTGCCTCGCCTAACCTTTCTGAAATTGAATGGTTTAGGAGAGTGCGAGAGGATTTGCGTTGGGCAATTGATGAAATTTCAATAAATAATGCAGCAGAATTCATCGAAGCCCAAGAAAATAATTATGTAGTGAATACTGATGTTTTTCTCAAGCAAACCCATTTTATAAATCCGGATGGTGAATAAATATGAAGATTCCATTTATCAATAAAGCCCCAACTCCAAATGATGATGAAAAAGAGATTACTCGTCTTCCAGTCAGTCAAACTCCTACAGTTACTTCTTCAGCACCTTCACTTAAGGGTATTTCACAAGAAGATATTTCCTTTAAGCAAAGTGCAACTATTGTTGACTCTTCGCCAATAGGAAAAGCCTACCAAAAGCAAATTGATACAATCGGAGATTATTGGCCTGCTCAAAGCCTCTTCCATGGAACTGTAATTGATGTTGAATGGAATACTAAAGGCGGTAGTTTTGCTACAGAATCAAGTTCTCCAACAGATGAAGATATTGATGTAGCAATTGGTTCAAATCAAGAAGAAGCTTTAGCAGCACTTATTTCTTCCGAACATGCAAGTCGAATTGGTGGTAGTTATAGTATTGAAGAGCGCCATTCACTTGAGGAATTTTTGGCTGGTTTCACTTTAAATATGCTTTCTGAACTCGAAGACGCCGATGGATATTACAAATTCAAACAAAGTATCCACCGAGAAGCATTTTTCTCAATGTCATCTGGCACAATATATGATTATGTTGCCGAAGAGATTAGCCATTCTCCTCTTGTAAGTAATCGAATCGGGTCCACTTCAAAACGCAAAGTGGTGGAGCAAGCAACTAAAGAGCAAGCAGTTAAAGGCAAGGCAAGATTCAATTCAATTGACACTAACTTCCGTTCATCTGAGGATGATGACAGGCGCCCTGCAAAGATAATTGGCTACCCCGCGCCAAGATATTATGAGGCGAAAGACCCAGTTGTAATTATCTCAAACACCCAACGTTCTACTAGATTTGGAGGTGATGGGAAATATCGTGAAGATGGATTGTTAGAATGCCGAAATGTTGAACCATCCTTTTTTGGAGGTGGCTTTGATGCAAGATGGGGTTTGTTATACCCAGAGTCATATTCCAGTGATTTGAATGCACACGGAGGTATCCCTTCTGTCTGTAAAAAAGTAATTTGGGAATCTGAAGTTATTGCGAATGAATATTCTGATAATGAAGGTTTTAGAAAAAATATAAATGCTATTATTTTTTCCAGCAGCACTTTTTCAAGTAACTTTGGATTCCCCTCTCCAATTGCTCTTAATCCCTGGAGGCAAGCATGGATTCCAATTTTGCTAGATTATGAGTTTGAATATACACCGCAAAATGATAACTGGAAATTAGGGCTTGCTGATTTTGAACAAATCAACCCAAGTCAAGTTTCTACTTCTGCACCAATAATAATATCTGGGCGGATGCCTCTAGCAAGTAAAACCGGCCGCATTATTGCTGATCAAATCCAACGCTTCCTTGATGAAGAACATGAATTAGATGAAACTGATGATGGAGTAATTAGTGATGACGTATACTTGGAAATAAGTGCGTTGATTAAAGCCTATCGTACTAGAGATATGCTTAGTGCAACCCTTACGGGTCTTGATGAAGAATTAGAAAAAATACACATAGATGATCCATTACGTTCTGGAATGATGAAAATAACAAAAATGTCAGTGCTTGATTCGTATGGTCAGGTGAAAGAACTAGATGTCACATCTCCTCAAATGCAGTCCCCAACAGTGGGTTTGAGTCTAGAAACTGTTGCAGATAATTCAACAATTCTAATGAAGCCAAGGATTCCTCAAGGAGCCCGTCTTAATTTACGTCTTCTTGCAAATGATGATGATGGGAGTGAAGCCAATTCTGGTTCGTCAAAAATCAACTTAGATGATGAGGATATTCCTTCGGCTAAATCCCCAATTTGTGCCTTCCTATTACCCGACCATATCGAGTGGGCAATGGAAGTATTTGACTCACAAGGAACTGCTTGTGGCCAGTTAAGAGTGGGGGAGAGAAACTGGGCACTAAATGGAATACAGAAGGGGAAATTAGTTTGGGATACTGCACCTGGCTCTGATACCCCAATTGGTACATTACCCAATACCGGAAATCTTCATGCAGATAATTTCCTCAACAAATTGTATGAAATTGGTTTGATAGATGAGGTTGAGCGCGGCAGTAGTTATGAGTACGAGGATAATCTAAGTTCCGCAGGTGGAGAAGGTGTACTTTCAGCATTATTACGCGCTATTGATACTACTTATTGGGACATGGACCCCTTCGGCAAGGGAGGCTCGGATCACCCGGCATTTTACATGGGTCGGCCTATTGCAGTTGTGAGGGCAAAGTTGCGTCTGGAAATTGACGAATCAGAACGAACAATGTCAGATGCCCTTAGAAAATACAGTTTTGATGTAAAGCTTGGTTTATTGGAAAAGGTCGGTGACGGATTACTTGGATATTTTGTTAATGACGATTATACCAAACTACACACAATTTATCCTGTAGTTGATGATGGGACAGGAGGTCTTGTTCCTGGAGTCACAGGTTCTGTTCTAGCACAAAAATGCGACCTACCTGAAGATAATGAACATAATTCTGCAACTTGTGAAAAATGTATTGCATATGAAGAGGCAGTGTTAGACCATCAGGCATTAGATCACCCCTTCCTTGAATTTGATCCAATCGTTGAAATTCGTCCCGAAGAAGATGTGTATCTTACATTATTAATCAACATTCAATCTTCCGTCCATGTGACTTGTGGTTTCCTTCCTCAAAAGGAAATCACCCTATTACGTGAGCACTGGGAAGATGCAGTGGCAAGAATTGCTCCGACATTCAAAGTAGGGCCTGTGCTGGTTGATCCTTCTTCAATTCGCATGCCTATTGATAATGCAAAACCAAATCTAATATGGAAATGGGCAAATAAGCCATCTACTACGGAATGGACTGAAATGCCAATCGCTAATTCAGACGATCTCGCTGGTCTTCCAACAGGAAAAACCAAAGCATACGAAGGTTGGATTAAACTAGACATTGATGAATCTCAAGATAATTAGGAAGTGAAAAAATGAAAAACAAGAAAAATATTAATTCAATTTTGGTATATGCTGGAATAATAATAATGATTATTTCAGCATCAATTGCTT
>JABIHC010000106.1 GCA_018649825.1 Methanobacteriota archaeon | reverse complement strand
TCTATTTTCAGTTACACTTCACAAAAAACATGAATTGAAATTTGATGTGTCATATTCAAGTGTGAGAGTTTACACCAGCATATGTGTCACTTGATACTTGGTTGCAGATAGCGGTAGTTTGCTCGTTGGGAGCAATGTCACCAGGCCCTTCTCTATTAGTCGTGATTAAAAATACCTTATCTGGGGGAAAGAAGCAAGGAATGGCTTGTGCAATTGGCCACGGAATAGCCTTTTTCCTTTATGCCGGTTTGGCAGTGACTGGAATTACATTGTTAGTACAATCTCTACCCGCGGCAATAACGGCACTACAAATTACTGGCGGATTCTTTTTGCTATTCATTGCAATTCAAATGCTACATTCCAGCAAGAAAGGTTATTCTATAGAAGCACAGGCTTATCCGCGTACTTCCGCGCCTTCGACCGAGCAACAGGCAAATACTAAAAAGGGATTTACAGAAGGTTTCATGATTGCATTTCTCAACCCGAAAATAATGGTTTTTCTAATTGCAGTATTCAGTTTATTCGTGACTCCTGAGGCAGGAACAATTGAAAAAATAGGCATGGCTGGAATGGCAGGGATTATTGATGGAGTTTGGTACCTGATTGTTTCAATCATTTTAGCCGGCACCCCCTTATTGCGCAAGATGCAAGAAAGAAAGCATGTCGTTGAAGGTTGGATCGGAATTTTTCTGCTGATTGCAAGTATTTTACTTCTCATTAATGCAACCATTTCTGCCAAAATCATCTAATGAATATTGAGTTTGGAAATAAAAGTAGACAAATAATACATGTTGAGTATCACTCAATTAATGAAACTCAGGCAAGGTCAAAAGACAGGAGCAAAGAATGCCTTACATTCAAGGCGGGCCGCGACGCTTTGGCCCTTTTGGACCACCTTTTGGACCACCTTTTGGAGGACCGCCACTACGACTTGGACCACCGGGGGGACCGCCGCTTTTTCCGGGAGGGCCGCCACTGCGACTTGGACCACCAGAGGGACCGCCGCCGCCACGACCAGGAGGGCCGCCACTGCGACTTGGACCACCGGGGGGACCGCCGCTTTTTCCGGGAGGACCGCCGCCGCCACGACCAGGAGGGCCGCCACTGCGACTTGGACCGCCGCTTTTTCCAGGAGGGCCACCGCCGCCACGACCAGGAGGGCCGCCGCTTCTTCCGGGTGGACCACCGCCGCGGCCGGGAGGACCGCCACTGCGACCAGGAGGGCCTCGGCTTGGAGGGGAATCATCTTCTTCTTCAAATTCAGCGCCACAATGTGAACAACGTGGATCTGAGTCAGCGACTAAGCCACCACACATCTCACAAGCAAACATATCTTCCTCATCTCCACCAGCATTTCCTGAGCCGAAAACTAATTCCATTTCGCCATCTTTACTGCAGAAGAGACTTACACTTGTTGTCATGCTAATCCCCTTTAGGGCTAACTCAGTTGAAATTGCATGTTGGAAAGCACCAGCTAAATCAGAGGGAGTATCTAAGACTCTACCGTCATCAATAAATGTAACATTAACTGCCAATTGGTCACCTTCAGATTTTACTTGAGGAGTTTCTACAGCAACACCACGCTTTCGGGCAACTCTGCGAACGGCAACTTCTGCCATTCTTCGCAATAGACTTGGAGCAGGCCCAGTATCAGAATCTTCCCCACCCATAGTATTCTTGAGTAGGTCAGCAGCCGGATTTGCAGGTTCATTACGTAAATGTGCTGGGAGTTCCCCAGAGATTGATTGCAAAACACTTGCTGCGCTATCGTGATTCATCTGAAGCCATGCGCTCCGGCGCTCGCCTTTTACCGCTTTCTCGGCTTCGGCAATACGATTGACAATATCATCAGTATGGCTTACGGAGGAATTTGGTTGAGCGGGTAGATTCGCCGAATTATCAACCTGAGTAGGAATATTTTGTGATTGCCCGGCTATACTTGAAAGAGAAACACCGCCAACTTTTGGCATATCTGAAACTTGAGGTGTTTGAGCCGAGGTTGTAGGGGCAGGGCCGGAAGCCATGCCTTGGGCGATTTGCGACATGATATCGGTTGGCATTGCGGTAGGCTGGCCCGCAGCCTCACGTTGCTGGCGTACCGCTTCACCACTTACTACGCCGGTATTTCCTCCTCCGGTGGCGGCTCCACCGCCTAATGCAGAAGCAAAACCAAACTCGCCTCTTGAGAGATTTTGGCGAGAACCACATTCTGGGCAAAATATACTGTCGTCAGGAATTTGTTCCGAACATGACGAGCATTCCACACCATCCCCTCCGACTGTTGGGCCTATTACTGGGTCAAAACCCTTACTCTAAAAAATAGGGAGAATTTGCGATGATTTGCACCTATGAAATAATGCCAACCACTAATTCGGTGAAGTATATTCACCACCAACATTTCTACTCAAGAGAATCGTAAAGGCCAACAAAAAGCGAGCATTGATGGAGTAAAGCCTCAGCGCACTATTTGGAGGAGAAGGCAAATGCAGGTAATTGTTGTCGGGGGCGGTATTGCCGGAATCTCTGCAGCACTGGCATTAGCAGACTCCCCTAATGTCGAAAAAGTTGTTCTTCTCGAGGCAAGAAAACACCTTGGTGGACGTGTTTCGTCGGTAAAGGACCCTGTGACAGGCATGGAATTGGACAATTGTCAGCATGCTTGTTTTCGCGTATACACCCGTTTTTTACAATTATTAGGGAGGGTGAATGCACAATCATCTGTACGGCTGCAACAAAGAACAAACCTTCCTTTTATCCAAACTAATTCAGGTGTATCTGCTTCATTGAGAGATGGACGACTTTCTCCACCAAATCACATGCTTGGGTCGGTGCTGAAATTTCCATTCCTTTCACTAAAAGATAAAATGGCTATGAAAAAAGCGGTCAAAGTGCTTCAAAAATTAACCGAGGCGCAACGCATGGATCTCGACGACATTCCCTTTGATGAATGGTTGAGGAATAATGGCCAAACTGAACGAGCAATTGAACGGTTTTGGGGTTTCTTTGTGCTTGCAGCACTTAACCTTCCTATTGAAGAGGCATCAACTAGCGTCTGTATATTATTATTTAAACGAGGGCTTTTTGGCTCTGCTGATGCATTTGATGCCGGTGCATTTACCAACCATCTATCTGCAGCAATTGACGAACCAATTCAAAGGAGTTTAAAGGATGCAGGAGTGGAGATATGGCTCAATGCAAAAGTGAATCAGCTATTGTGGAAAGACGGCGAATGTGTTGGAGTCCAACGCGGTGAAGAAAAAATGCTCGCCGATAATGTTGTCCTCGCCACACCACAGCACATCACTGCAAAATTGCTCAACCCAAAGATGCCGATAAAGGCAGATAATACCGAAACTGACCATACTACGGCAAATAAAGTAGACACTGCTACACCTCTGCCCAGTGCAGTTCCTTTTGCCGCCTTGGAAGTTGCGGAGCGACTTAATTGTCTGGACTATAGAGCAATAATTGGGATTCACGCTCTCTATGAGGGAATAAGAATTCCAGAAAATGTATTCTTCTACAGAATCCTTGATGAACCGCTAATTCAAATGATATTTAATCGGAATTCGGAACTCAGCGCACAAGTTATCGTACCTAATACTCAATGGCTATCGGTGCCCATTAGTGGAGCCGATTCCTTTCTAAAAATGACCGACGAGGTTCTGCAAGCAGAATTTGAAAAAATTATTGACAAACTGTGGGAAAATAATAATGAGGCGGAACTAAAACGATTTTTTGTGGTGCGCTCCAAACTGGCAACATTTGCACCAACCCCAGGTAGCAGTAAAATGCGTCCAAGTTCCGGCGAAGTTGGCTCTGGGATTACACTGGCCGGAGACTATACTGACCACGGCTGGCCTTCAACAATGGAAGGCGCTACGAGATCAGGATTACTTGCAGCAGCACATATCTTGGAAATGAACTGGAATCAAGATGAAAATTGGCCCAACTGGCCAACTCCTCCAAAGCGTGGGGACGAGAGATGGGGAATCTGGGATTGTAAATAACCGGTATTCATTTTATTAGAAACAAATCAATACAGTAAACAATGATGCGAGTTTATCAAAAGGGACGCAGGTACGGCAGAAGGTGGGAGATACCGTGGGTGAAAAATACGAGTGGGGCGAACACAGTGTTTCCGACAAGGATATTTCACTGGCAGGATACGGCCAACATCAAACTCTTTCTGCTGCCCAAGCACACTGCACAGACATAGCAAGGTCTCATTATGAGAATTTTATTATCGCCAACAAATTTACTCCAGCCGATAAGCGCCAGCACATAGAAAATATCTACGCCTATTGTCGATATGGCGATGACCTTGGAGATGAAGCGCCTTTTTCAGACGAAATTCGCTGGCAATTATTGGATGAATGGGAGGATGACCTCGCACGCGCATATGGGTTGCCGAAAGGGAAAACCACGCCGGATGAACTTGCTCAATTAGAGGCGAATGGACAAGCACCTGTGCCTTGGTCCGGTGTTCCTAAACATCCAATCCTCATTGCTATTGCCCATACCTCAACTAAGGTAGGAATTCCTTACTTGCCGTATTGGAAGTTAATTCAAGCCTTCAAAATGGACCAAAAAAAGAAGCGCTATGAGACCTGGGAAGAATTGCGAAAATACTGTTATTACTCGGCTGACCCCGTCGGACACTTATTCCTATATGTCTATGGACACGATGATGAAGAAATGCGAGCAAAGGCAGATAATACATGCACTGCACTACAATTGGCCAACCATTGGCAGGATGTTTCTAGAGATTTACAACAAGGACGTTCTTACTTACCTACTGAAGATTTGGAGCGATTTGGCTATACCAGTATTGACTTAGAAAATCGCGTGGCAGACCATCGTTGGAAAGAATTGATGAAATATGAGGTTGATAGGGCACAAAAGTGGTTTGATGAAGGCAAGACTTTGTGGGACGATATTGACCCGTTACTCGCCGTTGACCTACAAATGTTTACCATGGGCGGTGAGGCTATTTTGGAGTCCATTCGAAAACAGAATTATGATACTTGGAAGCGCCGACCGAGGGTTGGAAAGTTGAAACAATTTTTCTTGCTACTGAAAGTTCGACGGCTTTGGAAACGGGCTCAACGCAAGGCAAGAGTCTAAAGCAGATGGAGTTCCGGTTCTAAATAGGGAGGAGTGAAACATGTTGGAAAGGCGCAAACCTAGTCTGCTTGAGCCACTCCTTGGAGATGCGAAAACTAGGCCGCATATTGAAGAGCCAAAGCGTATGGCATTGGACCGGCTTCGTGCAGCAGTTGTATTGACTAAGGATGCAGTGCATGCAGTAAGTATTACCGCGGTTGAAGCATTAAAAAGCGGTGCAGAATATGTTGGATTGCGAGCAATTCCTGAAGAAATGGCTAACCCCTTTGAAAAAGTAGAGGCGCCAATTTGGGATCAATACCCCCCGCAAGAATTAATCACAATCGCTTTCCAATATTGTGAATCTTTGACGCGAAGAGAAGCCGGAAACTTCTATCACTCTTTCAAGTATTTACCAGATGAGCAACGTCAAGCAATGTGTGCAGTCTATGCCTTTTGTCGTCGCGCTGATGACATCGCCGATGGCGATTGGAAAGATGTATTTCCCGGAGGTCTTGGCGAGGATGACCCAGAGGCAATTGCATACCGTGCAAAACTCGAAGCGCTTTCAAATATGTCAACTGTTATCGATCAAGAAGTATATGAGGCAAAACTCACACAGTTATTTTTCTTCCGTAAAAAACTCTCAACTTGTTACAACGGCCTTACCTCAACCGACCCTGTTTTCATGGCTCTAAAGGATACTGTCAACAAATACAATATTCCTCGCGAGTACTTTGACGACCTAATTTCGGGGATGGAAGACGACCTTTTCCATAACCGATACCGTACCTTTGATGAATTATACCTATACTGCTATCGAGTGGCAAGTGTAGTTGGATTAATGTGCATTGAAATTTTCGGATATGAGGACCAAAAAGCCAAGCGCTATGCCGAATCGTGGGGCATTTTCATGCAACTAGGAAATGTATTACGTGATGTCGGAGAAGATATTGAGCGTG
>JABIHC010000057.1 GCA_018649825.1 Methanobacteriota archaeon | reverse complement strand
TGCAGACCCCATTATTGCTTGGCAGCATAGGCATATTTTCAAGATTGGCATATTTGTTGGAATGATTGTACCTGGGCTCATAGGGCTTGCATTCGGCGGAATTGGAGGAGGAATTGGTGGTTTTCTATGGGGAGGACTCATTAGAACAATTTTTGTTCATCATGGTACTTTCCTAATCAATTCAGCAGCCCATGTCTGGGGGCGCCAACCATATTCTCAAACCAACACAAGCCGCGACTCTTTTTGGCTGGCCTTTTTCACCTTTGGAGAAGGATACCATAACTTTCACCACGCTTTCCAAGCAGATTATCGTAATGGACATCGCTGGTACCACTATGATCCATCAAAATGGTGGATTTCCATATTCAGTTTGTTCAATTTAAACAAAAAATTAAAGCGGACGCCAAATGGTTCAATCGCCGTCGCCAAATTGGATGGAAGATTTGAGAGAATGAAAAAGCTTCTAGCTAGAAATAATTCATCCGCTGATTTTTCTGATTTTGAGCACAAAATGGCCGATTGCAGAAAAAATCTCCGCCGAAAAATGCTCGAATTGTCAAAGAAAAATGAAGAATACAAAAAATCAATTGCTGCAAAGAAGGCTGAACTCGGCCGGCAAATTGCTGAAATAAAGGGAGCCTTGGAAGATATCCGCGTCGAAATTTCCATAATATTCAGGGAAATGAAAGTCACTTCAAAAACATCTTTAGGCTAATCTCTACTCTTTTCCGCCTATTTGAAAACGCAATACTGTAAGCACATGCCGAAATAATAGGCGGGTGCGTTTATTTACCCCTTTCCGGTCGCCGCATTTACCGAAGGTGACCTTATGGGACGTAAAGAAGATAACATTAAGCGAGCGACTGAAGTTATGCACATTTTGCCACAGATTCGAAATCTGTGTATTGCTGCCCACATTGATCACGGTAAGACTACTTTATCTGACAATTTGATTGCCGGCGCCGGAATGATGTCTGAGGAATTAGCAGGGAAAAGCCGCGTACTCGATTTCGATGAGCAAGAGAGTGCTCGTGGAATTACAATTAACGCAGCCAGCGCTTCAATGGTTCACACTGTAGATGGTACTGATTACTTGATTAATTTGATTGATACACCAGGTCACGTTGACTTTGGTGGAGACGTAACTCGCGCTATGCGCGCTGTTGACGGTTGTTTCATTCTTGCTTGTGCCGTAGAAGGCCCAATGCCACAAACTGAAACTGTTGTCCGCCAAGCATTGAAGGAGAAGGTAAAGCCAGTTCTATTCATTAACAAGGTTGATCGACTCATCAATGAATTACAAGTCACTCCCGAGGACATGATGGAGCGTTTCAAAGGTACAATCACCAAGGTTAACCGGTTAATTCGCCAATTCGCACCAGAGGAAAAGAAGAAAGAATGGCAAGTCAGTGTTGCTGATGGAACTGTTGCATTTGGTTCTGCTTACCACAACTGGGGTATTACCGTACCATATATGCAGAAATCAGGAATCTCATTCAAGGATATCTTTGAATATTGCCACAAGGAAGAACAAAGAGCACTTTCTAAGAAAGCACCTGTTCACGAAGTTCTATTGGATATGGCGGTGTCAAAGTTACCAGGGCCAGTAGAAGCACAAGTTTACCGTATTCCAAATATTTGGAATGGAGATCTCGAAGGCGAACTCGGACAATCAATGATTAACTGTGACCCTAAGGGTGAACTTGCAATGATGATTACCAAGATTTGGATGGATCCGCACGCTGGTGAGGTTGCTGTTGGCCGTATTTACTCAGGCTCAATCAACCACGGTGAATCCGTTTGGGCTATTGGCGCAAACAAGGCAGAACGCGTCCAACAAGTTAGCATGATGGTCGGTGGTGACAGAATCGCTGTACCTTCAGTTGTTGCTGGAAACATCGCAGCAATTACTGGAATCCGTTCCGCCGCAGCAGGTGTAACTGTTACTTCAAATCCCGACATTGAACCATTTGAAGCAATTCGTCACTACTCAGAGCCCGTAGTTACCGTTGCGGTTGAACCAATGTCCATGAAGGACTTACCAAAGTTCATCGACGCTCTCCGTTCTCTGGCAAAGTCTGATGCAAGTTTGCAAGTTACCACAAATCAGGAGACCGGCGAGGCTCTACTCGCTGGAATGGGGGAACTTCACTTGGAAATCACTACCTACCGTATTGAGGAAGAACAGAACATTAAGGTGAAAGTAAGTGAACCAATTGTAGTATACCGCGAATGTATTCAAGGAAACAACAAGGGAAATCCGTTTGAAGGTAAATCTCCTAACCGCCACAACAGATTCTATGTTGAAGTTGAGAAATTGCCTGATGATGTAGTTCTGGCACTTCGAAATGGCGACATCCATAATGGAAAGGTACGACCAAAAGACGCGAAGGGCGTTGGTGATAAATTCGCTGAATATGGGATGGACAAAGACCTAATGCGCAAAATATATGCAATTAATGGCACAAATGTTCTAATCAACGATACCAAGGGTATTCAGGCCCTTCACGAAACTCGTGAATTGATTATTGATGCTTTTGACGCAGTTTGTAAGGCAGGACCTCTAGTAGAAGAGCCAGTGTCCGGAATCATGGTCCGTCTTGTTGATGCAAAACTCCACGAAGATGCTATCCATCGTGGACCAGCACAGACAATACCTGCGGTTCGAAATGCAATAAAGGGTGCAATGATACGCGCCCGCCCTGCAATTCTAGAACCAATGCAGAAATTATTTGTTAGCGTACCAAACCAATGGTTGGGTGGCGTAACTCGTGAAGTTACTCAACGCCGAGGTATTATCGAAGACATGCCTTCAGAAGGGGAAGTAACAACTGTAATCGGAACTGTACCTGTGGCGGAATCTTTCGGTTTCTCCAATGATATTCGTGCTGCAAGTCAAGGACGCGCTATTTGGAACACTGAAAACTCTGGATTCGTTGAGTTACCACGTGGACTATACGAGAACGTTGCCGGTGGAATCCGATCTCGCAAGGGATTGAAGCCAGAAATACCTGGTGAAGCATACTATTCAGACTAAGCATTAATACCGCTTTTACTTAATATGTATTGACCAGTTGCTCTCAAGGCAATAATGTGCATGCTGATAATTTACTTGATGCAACCTCAAGCGAATGTAACTCAAAGATAATTAAGAGAGCCTCATTAGTTGAAAGTCAGTCAACTCACGCAAAGCAGTGAGGTCTCCATCCCCTGGTAATTTGTTGAGGCACGCATGTGCAATAGAATGGTATTCTTCTGCTCGC
>JABIHC010000100.1 GCA_018649825.1 Methanobacteriota archaeon | reverse complement strand
TACTTTTTAAAATATTCTGCAGTGAATCCCAACCATTGATTGTAATTTGAACACTCAGCCAAAAAATAGGAATTAACCAAATCATTGCTAGAAAAATGCTGAAGAAATGCCCGATAGGGGTTTGTGGAAATAATTCAAACCAATATGTGAAATAGGGTACTGCGAATAAATTTAATAATATTGCTGCAGTAATTGCCATTGGTGGCCAAAAGAAAAAAGAGCCGAAGAGCGAGGCTAAGAATTGATAACTTGTTCTTGCATCTAAACCTTCATTTTTAATATTAATATCACCTAATTTCTTTCCCACAGCGGCTTGAATTCCACCGGTGATGATGGAAATAGGCATTACTATCATTGCAAAAATGACAAAAATAATGTTTAGAATTTTTCCGCCGACGGATGCATTCCTAATTCTCCCCTTGGCGTTCAAAGATCTTCCATCTAACCTATGGGTTTCAAGAATTTGTGCTGCTTCTATTGCTATATTTAACAGGTTTTCTTGTGGATTATTTTTTAAATTATCTCTTATTTCTCTTGCAGCAAGAACTTCTTCCTTCCAAGATTTTATTTCCTTTTGGTTTTTCCTTGCTTTCAGATGGCCAAGAAGATGCCAACCTCTATTAGTTTCCCAATCTGGTGCATCTGGAGTTAATGGAGCCATTTTTTCTCGCACTTCATCGCGTAATTCATTAACAATCTCTCGCGGCGGTTCAACCCATTCTCCGCCTGCCATTTTTTCACTCATTTCGTCCGTCAAACCATTCTCATCTACAATTATTGGCTCTCCAAATTCAACCCAAGCATCAGTTCTCCAATGATGCTTTATTCGCCAATGCAACCCCACGGGCAATAATACTGGTTGGGGTTTATTTTGCCCCTTTGCAAGTGCAACGGCAGATAATACGGTTCGCATCGGGCCTGTTTTTAGCCTCAATAAATGGGATTCATTGTGACTTGTTCCTTCGGGAAAAAGAAAACAGCCAAAGCCCGCCGCTATTCCTGTTGACAATTTCAATAAACTACGGCCATTTATTTCTGCGGCAAGTTCAGAAGAACAGCCACCCCTTAACAATTCAGATTGTCGAACAACTGGTTGGACTGCTAATTTTCGCCCCCAAAAACCAAGTATTGGCCGGGTTACTAAATCATGCCTTCCTCCAATCACGATATGTCTCGGGTGTGACACCATTATTACTGATGGGTCAAGTAATCCATTTGTGTGCCATGCACAACATAGGCTCCCCCTATCTGTTGGAATATTATCCCTACCACTTACTTCAAAGGTTTTGAATTGGCTCCCAATTGTTCCCCTCAGCAATAAATATGCAACATTGGTCCAAAAAGGAGAGCCGGGGGTTTTTCCTGAGAAAGTAGGTAGTGGGGTATTGATGAGGCGCTCTATTTTCATCTTTGATGCAGATTTTGACAATGTTGGGAGGAGGGTGCCTTTACTATCTGTGACTCCGTCTTCACCGTGTGTCATTTCAGTTCCTTCAAGCATTATAATACCTCAATATTTTTTAGTTGATCAGCCAATAGGGATAATTTAGGGAAATCTGGTTCAATACTTCCAATTGGAGGGGAGTTCGGCCAACAAGCGAGCAAAGTTAATCCTCCATCATCAATATTCCGTGGAATCACATGAATATGAACATGAGGGATTTCTTGACCCGCCAATACTCCGTCGTGAATCCCTATTGAAAAATCTGTAGTTTCAAAATGAATTGATAGTTTTCGCTGCACCTCTACAACACCTTGCCATAATTCACTCAATTGTAGAGGGGAGAGGTGGGAAATGTGACTTACTTGCTCATGGGGCACTACTAGGGTGTGTCCGTCGCGGCGTGGATTAATATCCAAAAATGCTAGCCAAGAGTTTCCTGAAGCTACTTCGCTGCAAGGAACACTACCTTCAATAATGCGAGTAAACAAGGTTTTTATCCCGCTCATAAAAGCGGTGAAGAGGCTATTGCTATTGTAGGTTAGGCAATACTTTACACTATTGTAGTAGAAAAATGTAATCTACTCTAGAGCCGGGGTTTATTCTTCGGGTGCAAGAATCCAATTGCCGCCAGCGCTTTTCATTAATTCTATCCAACTCAACTTACCGGAAGAAGAAATCATACTATGTTTAAGATAATTACCATCATCTCTTCCGTCGTAATCAAGGCGGTTGTGAGTTCCTCGCGACTCTTTACGGTTAATTGCTGCATCAACACAGTTTTGGCTCAAAGAAACCATCACTTGAAGCCTATAATTTTCAACAATATTTGTATTCATCAATAGTGAATTGGATTGGTCAAGGGATAATTGGTTAGAAGATTCCATCAAAGTACCAAGTGCTTCAACCGCTTTAGAAAGTCCCTTTTCATCTCGATTCATTCCCATGTGAGTTGACATTATTTGAGAAAGAGTACTTCTTACTACACCTGCTCTAATTTCTGAATTAGAATTATCCAAGTCAGCATTAATTGAGCCATCGGATACATCAGCAGCATTCAATAACTCCTTTGTCCCACTAAACTCAGCATTCTTTGCAAATTGAGCAGCACTCGCCCCTGCAAGTGAACCGCCAACGATTTCTTCTAGGAGGTTGTTGCCAGTGGCCTGTCCGCCTCCGTGGAAACCTGAACATGAAGCAGCACCACAAGAAAATAATCCAGGTATTATTTTATCCCAACCGCCAGATAATGCTCGACCCGATTCATCAATTGCAATACCTCCAATGATGGAGTTGATTTTTGCCTCAACTGGAATTGGTTCGGATGAAGTATCTAAACCCAATCGGGTTGCTACGAGTTTGTTTGTTCCGGCAAACCAAGGCAAATTATTTTTATCTATTTTGGCCATATCTACCGACCAACCATCTTCCTTAGACATTATTTCAGCCATTTCACTTGGAGTACCTGAAACGGCATTTGGTCCTTGTAAAATAGCGCCCTCTCCAAGTAAATTCAACGGTAAAGAAATATTACTATCTGAAATAGAAAAAGGTGTCCAGTTTTGAAATTCCATATCTCTTAAAGAAGCTCCAATGTTTTGAGCAAGGTGCATCCCCCACCCACCACTACTTTGGCCATCCCATGCTCCTTCAAAGCCGCCATCAGCAATGATAATTGATTTTGCTTGGATTGCATTTACTGTGCCTGAGCTGAGGTCAAGGCAAATCAAACCATTAACTGCATTATTAGAATGGATTAACTTCACAACGTGCGAATCATCTCTACGGACAACTCCATTTTTTGTACATTGATCTAAGAGAACCTGTTGAACTTCTCTTGATGTCGAGTCCCCACAATCTGCAACTCTTGGTTTGCCATGGCCTGGTAATAATCTCAATAGAGGTAATCCTTTGTTGTCGCGACGGAAATTAACCCCCCATTGCTCAAGTTCGGCAACACTTTCAACTGCTAATGAAGTTCTACTATTGACAATATTTTGATCGCAAAGAAAATCCCCTGAACGTATTGTATCGTTGCGGTGGTCTTTAGTAGATGGCTCTGAAATAGTTGCGGCAATACCACAATCTGAATCATTTCTAGAATTATTTGGTCCAGCATAAGACAACATCAACACTGCTGCGCCTTCTTTCCTTGCAGCAATTGCAGAACGCATGGCTGCATGCCCTTCTCCGATGATTACAACATCCCAAGCTTCCATCTAACGACCCCTGTTGATACCTGCGAAGTGCTACCCAGCGATAAATACGCCGACACGACTCCATGGGTTTTTGCTCAAGATTTACGAGTGCGTGTAAGTCCGAGTGTTCGTGCTCTGCGCAGCCTCCTCTTACGGCGACTATCGCCTGAACCCATCCGCCGGCGTACATTTGTTCGCACAATCGTAGAGGTGAGGATATCCCCGGAATCATCGAGTAAATTGACTTGCAGAGTACGAAGGCCGATTTCACCCGATTCCCAAGAAATACTCA
This sequence comes from Methanobacteriota archaeon, assembly GCA_018649825.1. Lineage (GTDB taxonomy): Archaea > Thermoplasmatota > Poseidoniia > Poseidoniales > Poseidoniaceae > PSPT01. Next base: position 10,767 of record JABIHC010000100.1, on the reverse strand, counting down.
TCCACAAAAACACGCCCCGACGAAGGTAACGGGGCAGCCAATCTATAACGTCCTCATTAATAGAACTATACAATTGTAACTTGGATTGGGGCGCTGGACAAGGTTCAACCTCAAGTCTAAATGACTGTTTTTCGGGTTGCCCACCGGGCACATGAACTTCGACCCTTACTCTATCCATAACCATGCTTTGGTTGTTAATAAAAATGAAGAGATGCCCTTGTCCATCATAACATTCATCTTCAAACTCCACGTCCATCCTCCAACTATTATTTGAAATTGAAAAACTATTGGTCAGAAAATCGGATTTTAATCGCGCTATTAATTGAAAAAAGCCCGGTTGCCAAGCGCATGAATGGGCGATCATTCGCTGTAATGAAGATTGATTAAATGTGGGGTTCATTTGCAGTTGTTCAGGGCCACCAAAAATGAATTCATTTAACTCTTCAGACAATTTTGTATCACTAATTTCTTCATTATAATGCAAATGCAATAACAATAATAATCTCTCCATGGCTTCTTGATGATGTAAACCCGGTTTGAAATACTGTTGCATATCGATTTCCCATTTTTTCCATTCCCCCCCAAGGATTGGATCTAAATGCGCCTGCACCAATTCACTAAATGCTGGTGACAATTCTGTGGGGTGGTGGGTTGGCGCATATAGTGCAAGAAAGGGTAAAGGGTCTGCGTGATTTAGTAAATCGTCGAGAGTGATTCTTGAATGAACAGTAGTACCAAAACCAATTGTAATTACCATCAACAATACAATATTCCAAGTGAAACCACCAGGGGGAGAAAGTGTTGCAAAAATCAATAAACTTACCCCTATAATATTGGCAACTAAAATAAAATATGCATTTCTTTTGCCATCTTTGAGTGCTTCTTCGATTCGATCTGAACCGGGAGATGAACGGTGGTTGTTTCCTCTTTGAGCTGACAAATCAAAGTGTGCTTCTGCAGTATTTGTTGCAGATTCGGAGGCCGCAATAATTGGGGCTTGAGTTAATATCAATAGCGGAACCCAAATGATAAACATTAACCATGCTTGAGGGATTACTAATGCAGGTAATGAAATTCCAATGAAGGCGGTTAATGCAAGTAATAATCCAAACCACTGACGTAAATACCTCATTGGCCCCCACCAAGACCATCGCCCCCAAAAAACACGATTTGCTTCTGATTTATTATAGCGTTCTTCGGCATCAGTTAGACTATTTGTTTCACCACGCATTTCAGCACTTGATTCCTGTTTAAAAGATTCGCCATAAGGTTCAGGGAAATTTTGCGGGTCTGATGGAGATATTGTGGGCATTAACATATACCCCAAGAGGTGCTTAGTTTTGTTTTCATCGGTAATCTATGCTAGTATTTGATATGTTTGGGAAAAAATATCTATTATCGGTTTCTTCACTAATTAGTGTTGGAGATAGAATAAGTAAGTTGAGGCGGGCGCAGCAGGATTTGAACCCGCGATCCCTGGCTTAGGAGGCCAGTGCATTATCCAACTATGCTACACGCCCAAACAATCGCCGGAGGCTCATCAACTTGAGGCTTCGCCTCAACAATGAGAATAGAATATTACAACAGGTTTGCAGATTACACAATTGCAAGACCATACTTTATTCCAATCTCTGCAATATTATGGAAGAGTAATTCAAATTGAATGCGCGCGTGCATGCTTCGTTGCAATTTTACATCACAAAGAGCGAGATGGTCAATTATCTCCTTTTGTGCATCTTCTGGCAATAATAAGCGTCCGCTCACTAGCATTTCGTGCAATTGGTCAATAACATCCTCTGGCTGCAAACTATGATTATTCATCAATACATCTAATTGACCCATGGCTCCATGCAAAACTCTTGCATTTTTCGCACCCATTTTTTGCCAACGCCATTCATGTATTTTTCCACGTATTGCTTGTTCCAACACCCTTTGAGTTGGACCAAGGGTTGTTGCTGCAATTAATTTCTGCAAACTGCTCCTTTCACGATGCATGTCCTTTAATACCAATAATTCTAAAAGAAAAATAGCCCGCCGCAAATTACCATTCACTACATGGCAAATATCTCCGAGTAACCCATTTACCAACTCCACATTTTCTTTGACACATAATTCATCTATTCGTTTACTAAGCAATTCTTTTGAAACCGATGGAAGACGGATTAACTGAGTCCTAGAACGCAAAGCATCAATCAAACGACTAGGTGCCCGCGCAGTAAAAATAAATCTAGATGTATGAGATTCTCTTTCCATCATCCTGCGCAAATATGGTTGCCTAGTTGGACCGAGAAAATCTGCATCTTCAATAATAATTAATCGCGATACTGGCGCCATTTGTAAGCCTTGATTGATAAATTGGGATTCTTTGCCAGCGGGGGGAATATCTTCTGTTGTTGAAGTTATCATATTCCTATCAAAAGCATCAAGACTTGTGCGTCCCGCAAGTGTATCTTTACTATTTCTTCCATCGGGACGAAAAAAGTCCTCAAATTTGGCCATGGCTCCGCTCGAACGGACTAGATCCCTTGCTTGAATTACATGAGTTGTTGCATTCCAACCGGGACCTAAAACCTGCCTTGCAATTAATCTCCATGTAGCAGTTTTACCAACACCAGATGGTCCTGCGATTAAGAGATGAGGTGGGTTGGCATTACAAGCAGCCGCATTTATTTGAGAAATAATTGAAGGGGGAAACGCAAGGTCATCAAAGCGGCGCGGGGCATGAGAATAAAGCCAACTCGCCATCCTAATCAACTAGAAGCAAGGGCCACGGTTCTTCAAGGATTGGGGTAAAAAGAAATTGAAAAAACGCAATTATTAGTTTGCATCAATGACTTTGTGTCCACTACGACGAGGCTTTGCAAATATTCGACTTCCGCAGCTTCGGCAAGAGATACCGGGCCTATCAACAGCCAATTCTTCAATGCTGCCGCAAATGATGCACTTGTACACAACAGGCTCAACCATGTTTGCCGCGACTTAGCCCTCCTCTTTGAACCTGCCCCTCGCGTAATGATTACCTCCGGCAGGTTCATGGGACGCTTTCATTGCACAGTATTTCATGAGCGGGGATAAAATGGTCATTGATGTCGTTGACAATGGTGGCCAATGGACGCATCGCGAGTGGAGAATGCTTCGCTACTTGGGAATCGATACTAAAATCATTGAAAACACAACCCCGCTCAATGAATTGCGAAAATTGGATGGTTTGCTTCTTTCCGGTGGTGCGGCTAGGGTTGGATTGACTGGTGAATTGGGGAATTGTGGGGATTATTTACAATTGGATATTCCAATTCTCGGTATTTGTGCTGGACATCAATTTATGGCCCGATATTATGGTGGGCAGGCACGTGAATCTGAAACTCCTGAATTTGGCGAAATGAAAATAAAATTACTCGAGGGGGGAGGGGTTATTTTCGCAGATACTGCAGAAGAGCAAACGGTTTGGGAATCTCATAATGATGAAGTTTGTGAGGTGCCCGAAGGATTCGTAGTAACTGCGTCCTCGCCATCATGTGAAGTACAAGGAATGGAAGATATCAAGCGTATGCGATGGGGTTTACAATTTCATCCCGAGGTAAATGATACTGAATTTGGTGCCAAAATAATGCAGAATTTTGTCGAGTATTGTCAAAAAAACAAAAACTAATAATACAACATTTTGGACTATTCAATCCAGTTGGATAATTATTCTTAGATGCGCAATCCTGCCTGGCGGGCAAGTAATATTATTCTCATGCTATGTTCAAGAGCGCTTGCCCATTGCCATGATTCTGTGAAATTTCTTCCAACTGCATATACACCATGTCCCCTAACCACAACACATTTCATATTACCTTGACCAAGTGCTTCGGCGATTTGGCGTAAGTATTCATCCATATCATCAGCATCTTGGTCGACAATTACCACCTTGCCAAGGTGGGCTTTACCATGAACATCAACTGGCTGAAGCACTATCAAATCTTTTTCTAAAGATAGAGTTGTTGAAAATGGGGGGTGGACGTGAATACAAGCCGCTGGGCCCCCGTTGTGCAATGAAGTGCTGGCGAGAAGGACTTCCATTATTCTCCATTCATTAGAAGCCTCAGGAGGGGCTGCTTGCCCAAGTTTCCCCGATATAATATCGAGTTCAGTCATTTGTGCTAAAGCACTCCCAAATCGGGTTGCATGCATTACACCTGGTTGGTCGGGGTTGAGCATTGCAATTGTTCCTTGGGTTGAATGCACTAAGCCTTCACGGTGTAATTGCCGACCCAGCCTTACAAAATCACCAACTACGTGAGAAGGGACTACAAAATCCTCTCCAACAATAGGGGGGAGGGGTTGCTCTTCAATTTCAGTAATTACTTCGGTTGCACCGATTATTCCACTTCTTAACCGTTCAACTTCAGCCTCTAAATTAGCAATTTTTTGCATCTCTTCTTTTGACAAGGTCGTTGCCCCCTCATCTTTCTTAGTATCATCATCCTCTGATTCAATGTCGGATTCTTCATCTGCTTCACTATCTTGATCTTCTTCACTGCCGGCTGATTCTTCAACATCGGTTTCCTCAATAGATGATTCTTCTGTGGTTGTAGTATTTTCCTCGTCAACATCACCACTATCTTCTTCTTCACCCTCTTCGGTTTCGTCTGTATTTTCCGAAACGGGGGGAGTTTCTTCCTTTGATTCTTCTTCATCTACGCTTTCATCCTTTTCCTCAACAATGGTTGGTGGTGGGCCTTCACTTGGGGGGCCAGAGGGTGGACCACTTGGAGGTGCTTTGCTTGGGGGGCCAGAGGGTGGACCACTTGGAGGTGCTTTGCTTGGGGGGCCTTTGCTCGGAGGGCCAGAGGGTGGACCACTTGGAGGGCCTTTACTTGGGGGGCCTTTGCTTGGAGGACCAGAGGGTGGGCCGCTTGGAGGGCCTTTGCTCGGAGGGCCAGAGGGTGGCCCACTTGGAGGGGGCGAGGGGGTTTCGGTGGATACTTCTTCTTCATCTGTATCTGGATTTCCCCCTTCTTCAGCGCCTTCATCAATGCTTTCTGTGTCAGGAGATTCTTCTTCAGAGGAAGGAGTGGGTGATTCGACAACTTCTATTTCGTTTTCACCAAAAGTTGAGGTGAACAATTCCGACATTTCAATCTCTTTATCCTCCTCTCTTTCCTTTTGACGGGAGGTTCTTCCTTTGTCTGCCATGCCGGTCCCCAACCCCCGCACGGAGTGCGACTTAAATACAGGTTTCCTGTCGGCATCTTGTAAAGCCCCGTTAGTGTAGCGGTTATCATACAGGATTGTCATTCCTGTGACACGGATTCAAATTCCGTACGGGGCGCCTTTACAAAAAATCGAGTATATAATTGTTATTTGAAACGAAAAATTAATCTCAATAATCAACAAATTATTAAGGTTATTTTGATTGATTATTAAATTTCGTGTTCTGTTACTGTGCCACACACTACACAATAAACAGGAACTGGTTCAAGAGATGAGGTTACCCCGGCAACATTAATTTCGACGCCGCATTTACATTTTACATTGAGTGCCATACTATCCCTCTTACTTTACCCCAATAGTATTCGGGCTTTGAGTTTGTCGTGCCAAAGGTTTGCAATAATCAAATTCAATACTAATCAAAATGTAATTCAATACTCGCATAAACCAAATATGGCGCATATGTCCTTTTTGGAGTTATTATTATTTCAGAAAGGTTTGGTTTATGGGGAATAACAATTGTATGCAAATTTTCCTTAATAATATCAACATCTTCTTCATGAATAATTGCCCAACCTTTGAGCAATGATGCCCCGTTGGTAAGAAGGGGGATTAGGTGAAAAATGTGTTCGAGAGAATTGTGTGGCAGATTAACTAGAAGTAGGTCAAATTTATCCCTCAACATTTCAGCATTTTTTATCATTAATGCATCAATACAATCAATTCTTACTTCAGATAAATTCTCTATGAATGGTGCAATGTTTTTTTCAAGCAGGGGTTTTGTTGCTGGATTGAGATCGCTCGCGTGGACCTTATCAACAAGTCCTGGTTTTGAAAGCAAACACACAACACCAGGGCCAACTCCAGCATATGGGTCAATAATATTCAGAGGCCGGCCTAATTTTTCTTTTAATTGAATTGCTGAGATTAACGTTTCTTGTCTTTCTGATTCTAAACGCGGGGAATAATACACTTGTGTGGGATCTATCCAAATATTATTCCCGTTTTCCTTTACCTGAACAAGGGTTGTGTCAGATTTGTCCTCTCTAGTTGCAATTTTCTCCAAATCTCTTACTCGCCATTCACCTTTTACGCCATTGTCTTGCATAACCATTCTAATTCGGGAATGTTGTGCCAATAATGCCTCTCCAATAATTGATGAATATTGTTTAATCTCATCTGGAATTTTGATTAAAATTAAATCTCCCATTTGATCGTGTGATGAAGGCCAAAGGTGTTTATTTGCTTCAAATTCATCGGCTGAAATATAGTCAGTTAATCTTTCAATATAGCTTGTTGGTCCTCGTAATTTTTCTTCAATATCAACAATCTCATAATTACAATATTTCTCCGGAAGGATAGTGGGTGCGGTTTCGCAAAGCGGTATTGCACGGAAATCAGCATCTATTGCAACAACCCCTGCTCCACTAAATAGTAGGTTATCGTTCTCTAATTCCGCGAGGAAAAAAGAGGTTTTTTTGCTCGGCACTCTCAAATGACGCATGCTCCTCGCTCCATCCACTGGGGGAGTGCGTTTGATATTGGTGGATGATGATTCTGGGATTTTCTTAATTGGCACTGGAGTTGGAGACCCAAGTATGATGCCCGTAAAGGGGGTGGAATTGGCAAAAGAGTGTGAGTATAGGTTTCTTGAAGGATACACTTCTCTACTTGGTGAAAATGGTACGGCCAAACTGCAAAAAATGGTTGGAGAATTTGAAATATTGCGGAGGAGTTCTATTGAAAACCCTTCGCGTATTATTGAGATGGCAAAGGAATCAAAAGTTGCAATCCTTGTCGTAGGAGATCCCTTGCAAGCAACAACTCATGCCGATTTAATTCTTCATGCAATCGAAAACAATATTCCATACAAAATAGTTCATGCTACATCTGTCACTACAGTCGTTAGTGGAGGGCTCGGATTGCAAAGTTACAAATTTGGGCGACAGGTGACAATAGCGTTTCCTATGGGTGATTATCTGCCCACATCCCCTATTGAAATGATGTGTGAAAATTATGAAAATGGTTTACATACGCTTGTATTACTTGATTTGGACCCAACTGGCTCTGGTGAAGTAGAGCCAACCCCAATGACTCCAAAAGAAGCAGTTGAAATAATCCAAAAAAGTGTGAGGAAATTGAAAGAGGACCCACCGGAGTATTTGGTTGAAGAACTATTGGGAAAGGATGATTTGGGTGCAATAATAAAATGTATAAAAATCAATAATCGCTTACAAACACCAGTTGAGGGCTGGCAGGCTATCCTATGCTCCAACCTAGGTACAGAAAATGAACAAATTGTCTATGGTAAATTATCATCTATTTCGAGGATGGGAGGCGAGGGTATTCACTGCTTAGTTATCCCAGCAAATATGCATCAAATGGAAGAAAAGGCGCTTTATGCAATGCACAATAAAGTGTAACAATCTCTCGCAACTTTGTTTATGGAGGGGGAGTTCAGCCCACTTGAGGCGGGAATATGGCGGGTCCATCACAAGTAGAATTTCCCGGTAAAAGCCGCCAACGTATGCGCCTCCGGGGAACAAAACAGGCCTCTAAGAAGGTACAAATGAAATTACGCCGAGATTTGGATTTCTTGATGGAAAATCCCATAGAAACTTTGCCAGAATTGCGCTGGCAGGGAAAATTATCTTGGGGAAGGAAAAATCCAATTTCTAAATCGTTAAAAGAAATAAATAAGGTGATATCAAGGAGACATGATTTGGCCTGGTTGAACAAAAGAATGATGGCAAGGAAAGGAGATGCAATAGCAAAAGCATATGCTGGTTCTTTTTCAGCATCTTTTGATGAGGACATTTCAATAGTTGGTACATTCAAACACCCAATATATGGCAATACTACATTCATTAGAAAGGGCGATGGGAAACAGATGCTATCCGCAGGGGTTCAAAATCACCGTAACATAATGCTTCGCCTCCTACCATGGGAAGCGCACGCAAAAAAGGGTTGGTGGTTTTTTTCTTGGAAAGATGGTTTTGTTTGTACGGGAAATACCCCGAGCCCCCCTATAGAATGGTTAGATGATGTCACAAGCGGGCTAGACATCGAAATACCAAAACAAATAGATGGCACACATGTTCGCCTTGAATTCAATAACGGAGAAACCCTTGCATTTAGTAAAGAATCTTTGGAACAAGAACGAAAACGCCCATTAATCCAATCCCTCGCATTAACAATGCTTCCGCCAAAAATATCTCTAATTGCAGATGCAAAATTTGAATGGAGCCCACCCGGGTGGCCAGAGGGGAAAGATCTTCCAGAAAAGGCGTTAGAATCTGCAGATGAAATATTAACTGGGTGGATGGAATTACAAATTCCTGAAAATAAACTATTTCTCTTTTTGCAACGTTCAATAATGGCTCGACTTGAGGAAGGATTAGTAGTAAATGATAATTGGTATCCTGTTGACAAAGTTGAAGATATGGTTGATGAGTTATCGGGGAGTGCATTAGAAAGACAGGCTGCAATAATAGCAATTCAATTATTAGTAAATGATGATGTTGGATTAACACTTAGTGAAGGTGGAGAATCTAAAGAACGGGAAGATAGTTTAATCCTGTGTGCTGCAAAAACCCTGCACCACTTGCTCTCATCGGTTTGGGAAGAATATGGTTGTGAAATTTTACGAGAAATGGGGATTCCAGATACTAGTGTAGATAAAATTTGGCAACAACAAAATGATTCCCGTTCTCCTTTCGGCAAATTTTTCCGCAAATTAGAAAAACAAATAGCCGAAACAGAAATGCTTGCAAAATTCCCATGGATAAATTCAGATATTGGTGGTGCTTGTGGACAGATACATGAATTGATTCTTCTTGCATGTAAACAAGGAAAGGGGCGAGCCAATGCGATGGCAACTAAACTACACGGTGATGTAGAAATTTCTGCTGCCGGTTGGGCGTGGTTAGTATCGCAATCAAAAGAGCAGGGGCAAGAGTGGCATTTTGAACAAGCAGCACGAGACAGAGGTGGAGACTGGGCGAGAAAAGTCAACAGACTTTGGTTGGAAGCTGAAAAATTGACCAAAGGAGAAGATGATAATTCACACTATATTTCTGCAATGGAAGAATTAGCTATTGCGTGTGGGAGAAGTAAAAAACTTCCTCCGGCTTAACTATCAATCTAGTGCTTGAACAATATCATTCCAAAGATCTTCTACGTCTTCAATACCGACACTTAATCGCACAAAGCCGGGGATAACTCCTGCTTCATGCCTAACGTCTTCTGGTACAAACATATGTGAGGAAGTTGCTGGAACTTCAATAAGTGATTCAACGCCACCGAGACTTGTTGCTTCAAATATTATTTTCAATTTACGCATGAAATTCATTGCGCCTTCATCTCCGCCCTCTACAACAAATGCCAACATCCCAGTTCCTTTTGGCATTATCCTCTTTGCAACCTCATAATCAGGGTGCGTTGGGTGAGAGGGATGAAATACATCAGATATTTTTTCATGTTCCAATAATCTTGTTGCTAACTCAAATGAATTGTTTACATGGATTGGCATCCGCGCATGGAGAGTTCTAATTCCCTGTTCAAGTAAAAAGGCGGAATGGGGGTCCACGCCGCCACCAAAATGGACTTTTTTTGCAAATAATTCCGCGATCAAATCAGCGCGGCCGACAACTGCACCGCCGACAACTTGACTGTGGCCACCAAGATACTTTGTTGTTGAATGAATAACTAAATCGCACCCCATAGAAATAGGACTACATCCCCACGGAGATGTAAATGTATTATCAATGACAAGAAGGAGATTGTGCTTTTTTGCAATTGAGGCCATGGCTTCAACATCACAAACTTTCAAACAAGGATTGGATAGTGTTTCAATGTAGAGTAATTTTGTGTTTTCTTGAATCGACGCCTCGTAAGATGATGGTTCTCTCATGTCTGCCATAGTCACTTCAATGCCAAACCGCGGCAATTCCCCTGTCATCAAACCATAAGTGCCACCATATACATCAGTATTCGCAACAACGTGATCTCCACTGGAAAGTAAGCCCATTAATACAGTTGATATTGCAGCCATCCCACTTGCAAACAATTCGCCATCCTCAGCGCCCTCCAAGGCACAAATTTTCTGCACAACTGCTTCAGAATTTACACTTGAAAGTCTAGCATATAACATTGTGTGTTGAGCTCCCGCAGCCCAACCAGCATAACGCTCTTCAGTCAATTTATAGGTCGTGGATTGAAAGATTGGGGTATTAACGGCACCCTCAATGTGTTGAGTACCCGCATGAACTGTTTTAGTTGCAAAACTACTGTTGGGGGGGAGTTTGTCGGACATTTACTGCACCATTATCTCCTAAGTGCGACCCACCCTTCAATTATCCGGCTATTATTGCCAATTCCTGTCGGTAATAGCGGTGTTTAGCCAATAAATGCCGACATTATGGCGGTTTATTTGAAAAGCCTCGTCAGAGTGGAGGGGAATATGGACTTCGGATTGGATGAGAAGGATGCTGCAATAATTGCCGAACTTTGCAAAGATTCGCGTATATCTGTGCAATCTTTGGCAAAAACCATTGGATTCCCTCGAGTGACTGT